>CALMTT010000498.1 GCA_937872615.1 uncultured Verrucomicrobiaceae bacterium
GGCCCTCGTGGCGGCTGCGGCGGCTGTTGTGTGCCTCGCGGTGGCAAGTCTGGTGCGGCATGAGCAAGGCATGGCAGACTATCGCGCCGAGCAGATGGCCTTGGTTGAAGCATCGGCGAGCGTGTCGAATGAGGACCTGATGACCGAAAGGCCGGACGGCACGGCGTTTGATCCCACCGCGGCGGCGGATTCGATTCCGGCGACACCAACGACCAAGGTCGCGGCTCCCGACCCGGTGAAACCCATCGCAAAACCTCCGCCGCCGGTGCCGGATGCTTTCAGTATCGAGGGGCTGAGCTGGCTGTTGTTCAATGGCCAGATTGTGACCGGCTATGGCTTGATCGCGGCGATGGCCTGGATGCTTTGCAATGCGGTCGCGGGTGATGAAAAGCGAGGCGGGCGGCCTTTGCGCGAGCGTTTGGAGTTTGAGAAGCCGAAGCCGGGCTCGCGTTGAGCATGACAAGGAGCTTGCGCTGGTGCGGCACGTGCTGATTCTCGGCCCATGACTCGCTCGGAACTCGCCAAAGACATCCTCCGTCAGGGAGGTGAAGTGCTCGCCATCGTGCTGCTGGCACTCGCCGTGGCCTGGGTGCATGGCAGTGGATGGCTCGGCGGGCATGCGACGTGCCTGCTGGTGCTCGCGCTGGCCCTGGTGAAGACGATTTTCTTCTTCGCGGAGAATCTCACGCATATCCTTTTGGCCACGCGGGACAACATGCCCTACCACAAGGTGCTCGGCCTGATGGGCGTAAACATGACGCAGATCACGCTGTCCTTTGCGCTCGACTTCTGGCTGCTGGAGACGGCGGATGCGGAGAGCTTCAGCAGCATCAACGCGGCCTGGAGCCGATCCGAGCTCCTCTTTGAGTTCTTCTTCTACAGCGTGCTGAATTTCTCGTTCTTCGGCTTTGGCGATGTGACGCCGCTCACCGTGCCCGCGAAGCTCGTGACGATGATGGAGGTGCTGCTGGCCTTCTTCACGGTGATTTTCCTCCTGTCGGACTTTGTGAGCCTCAAAGACTCGCTGCGGGTGCGCAAACGCCACGAGGATTAAGCGGGGCGGGTTGCATTCTCCTGCGAGCGGAGCCATGAGGGACATCCATGTCTTCTTTGATTGTCCAACCTCGCGCCCGGCTCTTCCACGGCCATGTATGGGTGTATGCCATCGAAATCCAAAAACGCCTCGGCGATCCCAAGCCGGGCGATGTCGTGCGTTTGCAGGACGTGCGTGGCAAGCCGCTCGGCAGCGCCATCTACAATCCGAAGTCGCAGATCTCGGCGCGGCTCTTTTCGTATCGCCGTCAGGACCTCGATCTCGACTTTTTCACGCGTCGCATCGAGCGGGCGGTGAAAGTGCGCGAGGCTGCTGGTGTCGATTTGAGCCTCTGCCGACTTGTTTGGAGCGAGAGCGATGGTTTGCCGGGTGTCGTGGTGGATCGCTACGGTGACTTTTTGGTGCTGCAAACCCTCACGCTGGGCATGGCGCAGCGGCAGGACATGATCGTGCAGGCCTTGAACGATGTTTTGAAGCCACGCGGCATCATCGAGCGCAATGAAGGCGCCGTGCGCCTCGCCGAAGGCATGGAGCAGGTGAAGGGCGTGGTGAGCGGCGAGACTCCGGAGCCCTTCGTGGTGCGCTATCAAGGCAGTGCTTTCCATGCCGATCTGCTCGAAGGTCAAAAGACCGGCCTTTACCTCGACCAGCTCGATAACTACCAGCAGGTGGCCAAGCTGGCTCGCGGGCGTCGCGTGCTCGATTGTTTCTGCAATCAAGGCGGCTTCGCGCAGGCGGCGGCACTCGCCGGAGCCTCGGAAGTGACCGCGGTGGACATCAGCGAGAGTGCGGTGGCCCTCGCGGCGAAGAACGCGGCCATCGCAGGTGCCAAGATCGACTTTGTGGCTGAGAACTGCTTCGATTTCCTCAAGCGCCAGGAGTCTGCGGATGCCCGCTACGACCTCATCATCCTCGATCCGCCCTCGTTCACGAAGTCGAAGAGCACCGTGAAGGATGCGCTGCGTGGCTACAAAGAGATCCATCTGCGTGCGATGAAGATGCTCGAGCCCGGCGGCATCTTCGCCACCTTCACCTGCTCGCATCATGTGAGTGCCGGTGAATTCCACAGCAGCATCCTCGAAGCCGCGGTGGACGCGAAAAAGGTCCTGCGGCGTGTCTGCACCTTCACGCAGCGAAGTGATCATCCGATCCTGGCCACGATTCCCGAGACGGAATACCTCCGCGGGTATGCTTACGAGGTGGTGGCGTCCTGGTGACCATGAAAAAAGCGGAGCCGCGAGGCTCCGCTTTCGTGAAATCGAGGTTCGAGGCAGGGCAGGGGATTATTCCACGCCTTTCCAAGCACCGAAGTTCGCGCCTTCGCTGATCCACTTCTTGATCAGGTCGATGTTCGCCTTGCTCACGCGGTCGCCCTTGCCCTCCGGAGGCATGGCGAGATCGTCGGACTCAGGCAGTTCCATGGTCTTCACGAGCCAGCTGGCCTCAGGCTTGCCTGCGACGACGTTTTCATCGGGATACTCCTTGCCGCCCTTGGTGATGGTCGCGGCGCTGTCGAGGCGGAGACCGCCCTTGGGCTTCTTCACCTTGCCGTTTTCTTCGTGCTCCTTCTCGTGGCATTTGAAGCAGCTTTCCTTCAGGACGGGGAGGATCTGCTTTTCGAAATCCACCTTGCCGGCGTCTTGAGCGCTGCTGGTGGGGCTGAGGGCGGCGGCGAGAACCGCGGCGAGGGAGAGGGCGATGGTTTTCTTCATAGGGTGGGTGCGTGATGCGCGGTGCGGATGATGGTCGAGGCCAGAAACGCGTCAAGCCACAAGCCTGAGGCTGCGGCGAGACACGTCGGCGAGTAGGGAAGCAAACCCGAAGAATCTGGGCAACCTAAATATTTTGGTAGCCTTAAATAATTTCTGCTGCCAGAATCCGGCCCATGAATCGCGCCGCTGCCGCCGCCTCCCGTCCTGCACGCTCCCGGTCCACCGATGACAAGGTGAGCCCGTGGAATGATGTCATCGGCATCCTGCTGCTCATGGCCGCCTCGATGCTGCTGCTGGCCCTCGTTTCCTACGACTCGTATGACCACGGCCCCGATTCGCGGCTCGGTCATGGCGATGTGCACAACGAGGTGACGCAGAATTTCATGGGCTGGCTCGGGGCAGATCTCGCGGGCGCCTTTTTCTACCTGCTCGGCCTCGCCGCGTATGCCGTGCCGATCTGCCTGACATGGTTCGGCGTGTGCAAACTGCATACCAAGACACCCGTCACCCGTCTGGCGATCCTCGGCACGGTCATCCTCACCGTCACCGCGGCCATCCTGCTGCATGCGCTGAAGCTCTTCGAGCCGGACAACAATTTCCTCCCGCAGGGCGGTGGTGGTTTCATCGGCATGCTGCTGGGCGATTTGAGCCTCGCGGTCATCGGCAAAGGCGGCTCCATCCTGCTGTTCGGCAGCGTGTATGTGACCTCGCTGTTCATGGTGACGGGCATCCATCCCATCACGGCCATCCAGAGCATCCGCTACGAGTTCGCCAAGTGGCAGGAGGAGTGCGAGCAGCGTCGTCTGATCGCCGAAAAGCTGGCTGAAGAAGCTGCCAGCATCATTCCCGGCACCTTCACGCCCATTCCCGAGGAATTGCGCAAAAAGAAGCGCGGGGCCAAAGATCCCGCCAATGCCGCTGCCCTGGCCGAGATGGCCAAAACAGCCGCGGAGACCGGCCTTGTCACGCCGGAGCTGGGACTGAAATTCGATCCGCCGCCCGCGCCGAAGATCATCGATGCCTCCGCGCCGCGGGCTCATGACGATGACAAGGACAAACCAAAACTCACCGAGGTCTGGGAGAAAAAGCGGGCGCAAAAGATCGAGCAGGCTCCGCATGGCTCGCTCGGGAATCTCACCGTTCGCTTCAAGGACTACAAACTGCCGCCCATCGACCTGCTCAACTGGCCGGAGGAGCAGCACGCGCCCACCGACAAGGGCGAGTTGCTCGCCACGCAGGCTACCATCGTCAAGGCGCTGTCCAGTTTTGGCATCAGCGTGGAGCCCGGCGATATCACCCGCGGCCCGGCGATCACCCGTTACGAAGTGCGCCCGGTGGACGGCCTGCGGGTCAGCCGCATCGCGAACCTCGACGCCGACATCGCGCGTGCCACGCGGGCCGAGCGCATCAACATCCTCGCTCCCATTCCCGGCAAGGACACCGTCGGCATCGAGCTGGCGAACAAGGAGAAGATCATCGTGCCGCTGCGCGAGCTGCTGGAAGACGAAACCTTCATCAATGGCAAGGCCAAGCTGCCCGTCGCTCTCGGCAAAGATGTGTATGGCAAGACCATCATCGGCGATCTCGCCGCGATGCCGCACCTGCTCGTTGCCGGTGCCACGGGTTCAGGGAAGTCGGTTTGCATCAACAGCATCGTCACGAGCCTCATCTGCCGTTTTGCACCGGATGAGCTGCGTTTCATCATGATCGACCCGAAGGTCGTCGAAATGCAAAACTACGAGGAACTGCCTCACCTGGCTCTTCCTGTCGTCACCGATCCGAAAAAGGCCCTGCTCGCCCTTCGCTGGGTGGTGAAGGAGATGGAAAACCGCTATCAAATCTTCGCGCAGGAAGGCTGCCGCAACTTCGAGACCTTCAACAACCGCAACCGCAAGCGCAAAGCCGACCAGGATGCCAAACGCGCCGCTGCGGCAGCCGCCGCGGCCTCGGCTCCCGCACCTGCGGCGAATGCCGCGAAGCCCGCCAAAGCCTCTCCGAAGGTCGTGGAACCCGATTTCGCCACCGCGGAAGGAGCCTCGCTCATGACCAGCGAACCCGTCTTCACGCATGGCGTGTCTCTTTCCTCCAAATCGGACCGCGATGACGGTGAATTCGATCTCGATGCCGAGCTGGAGGATTTCGACAACGAAATGAAGAACCAGCTTCGCGATGCCAGCGGAGCCTGGCTCGGCGATTCCCAGCCGCCGCCTTCACCCAGCACCATCGAGCGCGACTACCGTCCGCCCGTGCCAGACACGCTGCCGTATGTCGTCGTCATCGTCGATGAGCTGGCCGATTTGATGCAGACCGCCCCCGCCGACATCGAAGTGGCCATCGCCCGCATCACCCAGATGGCCCGCGCCGCCGGCATCCACCTCATCGTCGCCACGCAGACACCGCGTGCCGACGTCATCACCGGCGTGATCAAGGCCAACATCCCCACCCGCATCGCCTTCCAGGTCTCGTCCGCTCTCGACAGCCGCGTCATCCTCGACCGCAAAGGCGCCGAGAACCTCGTCGGCAAAGGGGACATGCTTTACGTGCCTCCCGGTGGTGCGCAGCCCGTCCGCAGCCAGGGCGCTCTCGTCACCGATGATGAGATCCACGCCATCGTCGAGCATTGCGTGGCCCAGGGTAAACCGGTCTTCGATGTCAAAGTCGATGCCAACAGCGGCGACTTCCTCGCCGATGGTGAAGAGGACGGCGAAGGCGGCGGCATGAGCAGCGAGGAGGCTGAAACCCTCGAGCAATGCATCGAAGTCATCCGTCAGGAAAAGAAAGCCTCCACCAGCCTCTTCCAGCGTCGCCTGCGCCTCGGTTACGGTCGTGCCGCCCGCATGATGGACCTCCTCGAAGCCCGCGGCATCATCGGCCCCGGCGATGGCGCCAAGCCACGCGAGATCCTGGTTCAGATCGATTGAGATCAGAGATCAGAGATCAGAGGTCAGTAGTCAGAGGGGAGCGTGGGCACTTTTGCCCACCGTTCGTCGTTCTTGGTTCTTCGTTCGTCGTTCGGGCTTCAGGCGGCCGGAAAGTGGAACAGGATTGCATCCTGTTCGCGCCAGCCATTCGTGTTCCAAGGCAGGCCCACCGCCAGAGGAAAGATAGCCGCAAGAGAACGCAGGGAATGCAGACTCGGAGACCGCGAGTGATGGATGAATGGATGGCTGGATCCCCGGCTGATTCTCGTCCTCGTGCTCGTTCTCCTACTCGTCCTCGATGCCTTGGGCACCTCCATTCGCGTTGAAAAGACTCCACCGCCGAGATGGAAAGAGCGCCGAGACCGGAGGGCGAAAAACGCCGGAGGATTTGGAGGCGTTTTGGACAGCCATAATGGCTGGGCCTTCAGGCCCGACAGCGCGGGGAGCGATGGAGTCAAATGCCATTCCCGCCGACTTTCCAAGGCAGGCCCACCGCGAGAGGAAGGATAGCCGCAAGAGATCGCAAAGACCGCAAAAGGCAGGCAGGTAAGAAGATGGATGGCAGGAAAATGTTCTTACCACCCATGTTCTTACCGTGTCTCTGAAGTCAGAGGACAGAGGTCGGAGCAGAGGCTATCGTCTATCGTTTATTGTCGATGCGCGAAGCGCTTTGCCCGTGCCTTGGGTTCTGTAGTCCCGCCTTCAGGCGGTGCCACCCGATCGTCTATCGTCTATCCGGCTATCGTCTATGCCCGCAGGGCTAGCTCCCCAGCACCAGCATTCCCAGCGCGGCCACACCGGCGAGAATGAAAAGCACCAGCAGCCCCAGGCTCAGCAGCCCGGCCACGGCACCGCCCAGGCTTCCCAGCAGCAGACCGGCGGGAATGCCGTTGGGGCCATACAGATGATAGCCCTGCCACGCGGCGAAGGCCGCCCCCACCACGGCGCCGAGGAGCATGCTGCCGAGGAAGAGTCGCTCCCATTGGCGCGACCGCCGGGCGCGGGCGGCGCACTTGGCCTCATACCGCGGGTCCCGCGGCCACTCCCGCTCCCACGCCACCCGCAGCCGATAGCTCTTGAGGCGACCCGGCTTCGCCGTCGCCCGTCTCACCGGCCCATGAATGGAAGGACGCATGCGAGGTCGTGGTTCGTTCCGGCTCATGCAAGCCCGCGGCGTTGTCTGTGCCAGTGGAATTAAAGCTTTCTTCAAAGACGGTCAGATCACCGCGAGAGGAAGGAAAACCGCAGAGCCCAGAAAGACAGAGGTCAGAGGTCAGAACTTCGGACCCCTTGTCAGGGGCTGGCCGGAGCCTTGCGCGCCCGGCGGAACTGTGTATGGCCGCGGCCTATGGCACCCAGAATAAACCCCAGTTCAAGAGAGTGGTCACCTGAACAAAAAAGGCGAGTTCTGGAGACTTTTTTAACCGGAATTGCGGAAGTGATTCGTGCGACTTCCAAGCCGATGCTTTCGGTCGCTGCCATATTGTACCTCCTCGCTGATCAGCTACCCAAACGCTCCAATTCTTCTGATCCTTTTGCTCAGCCGCCGCCTTCTTCTCTCCGTCCTTCTTACGCTCGCAGCCCTGCTTTCAGCAGCAGGGGCGGAGAAACGGGTCCTGTTGATGCCGGCGGAAAGGATCGCGGCGCTGATTGATCCGGCGAAGCTCGCTACCCTGGCCCCGCGGGGGGCGAATCCTCGGGTGCAAAAGTATGTGGCGCAGTTGGAGGACGCCCGTTTGGCGGGCTGGGACCCGGTGCAGGTGGCGCAGAGGGCCGTCGCTAGCGTGGGCATGCAGGGGGAGGCGGCACGGCTCACCGTCGAGGCGATGCTGCGAAACCTCACGATTGCCCAGCGGCTGGGCTGCCTCGGGCCGGAAGGACTGGCGGAGATGCGCCGGGGCCGTTCACCCACCATCACCCTCGGGCCGTATGCGGGCGATCAGCTTTCCGTCGATCACATCATCCCGTTCTCGTTGCATCCCGAGTTGGACAGCCGAGCGGCGTCGGCAGCCGCGAGTCAGATCATGCCCTGCATGACCCGCAGGGTGACACGAGCGTGAGGCGCGAGGGAATCAATGTCATCGCCAATCTGGAACTGATGCCCTTGAGGATGAACATGGGGAAAAAGGACAAGATGGGTGGAAGGCAAGAAGCACTCTTGAAGCTCTTGATCAATGCCGGCTGGCATTAGTTAAGTCCAGAAATCATCCTGGTTAACTGATTCGGCTTCTTCTGCATCCTCACGCGGGAGCCTCGCTTTAGCGACCAAATGACGTGGATTTCCTTTTTGCCACTCAGGTGAAAATAAACGGTCATCAAGATAGTGAAGAAATGGAAGCTCTTGTCCTTGTTTAGGTGCCACTTCACCGTTGTCGTTCTTCTCGTAGCCAACTTTGAGTTTCTTGAGGTCCTTCACAAGAACGGCAGCAGTAAGCTCTTCCAAATGTGGCTTGTCTTTAATGCTAGCGATTAGCTTGGCAGCTTCGACTGACCTCTTGGCGATCCTCACAAATCGATCGAATGCCACGAACGAACACCGTTGCTTTAAGCTGGGGGCAATCGACGCCATTGCTTGACGGAGAGCGGCACTGCCAACGCTTGTTTGGACAAACTGAGTGGGACTTAGAATGAGTACGCCTTCCTTGGTGATCAAATAATCGAATGTGGTGTCGAGTGTAAAGATTGCATCATCAACAGGCTGTAGTTTCCCAGCATTCCAAAACATCATCCAATGACTTTTCTTGAGTGACGCTTTGAAAGCCCGCACTTGTTTGCAAGCGACAATCTTTTCCCCTTTGTCGTCGTGAAACACCCCAAAATACAGTCCCATGTGCTTCACTGCTTCCGGCAAATTGCCTTCAACCGGCATTGATGCGGTCGCCGCGTCAAAGAGCGTTACAGCATCACCGAACACCGCGGCATCTCTCGGGGCGTATACTGCCTCCTTCGCGCTATAAAGCTCGCTTAGCTCGAATCGGCGAACCTGCTTTCTTGCGCCTTTAAGCTCTTCAAAATGAACTTTAGTGGCGTGAAGCACCTCCTCCAAAAGACTGCCAACCTCTGTTGTGGTTGGTATTTGGCGATAAGCAACCGCCTGCTTGGGGGCGTGAATACGCGCTCCAAGCATGGTGGATTTGATGCTGGTCCAGTCAAAATCGAGTGTGGGCAAAGTGATTCTCACCAGCCAAAAATGGCTAATTTTCCCGCAACACCAACAGTTTTCCATCTAGGACTGAACAAAACAGTATGTTGGCGTGACCCCCAATATTCCTCCGCGCTAGAATCAGAAATGAATCCGCAAATGCGGCGGTGTGTTGCTCGGAAGGACATGCAGCAAAGAAGCGGTAGCCTCGAAGACGCAGGTAAAGATTCGCATGGTGAAGATTGCTCGAGGCAATCAAGAACCACACCAACAGAAATGCACAGCCTGTTGCTAATAGTTCAGCATCGTTACCGGTTTCGCCCGCCCAAAGGGGCAAAACAACAGCCACAGAATACACAATCATGTGATCACCACCTTCGGTTACAGTGACGTTTTCAAGAGTCTTTTGGACAGCGTTTGGACACCATAAATGTATGGCAATCCATGGAAGAAGAAACCCAGATACAAGCCCGGTTGCGATACAGAAGCACCTAAACTGGATTTCGCTGCAAAAGGCCACATCTGGTCCGATTCCCTTGATGCCCAGCAAAATGATAGCAGGTGATATCGTGGATAAAGCCATCAGCCCCCTGGCAGGGGCACCATAGAACGATGAACTTTGCATCATAACATCGGAGACTTAGCAGGTTTCACGGGAAGTAGTTCACGCATCAAGGGCAGGCAGCCCCTCCACGATCTTCATCGTCTCTAGGCTGACGGTGATGACACGCAGGAACAGCTCCAGCGGATACTTGGGATTGCCCATCGTTTCGGTGGCCCAGAGGTTGGCGTCGTTGAGGATGCCGCTGTCTTTGTCGGTGGTCACGGACTGGCGTTCCATGACCCATTCGAGGGCGGGCTTGCCGTTGACGATGTAGGTGTAGGCTTCCTCGGGGATGTCTCGGATCGTGATGTGGGCGTTGTAGATGACGGTGGTCTTGTCGTTGATGGACTTGTTGGTCTCGGGGTCGCGGGTTTTGGCGAACTTCATCTTTTCGACGCGGTAGAGTGACGCAGGCACTCCTGCCTGCGGTTTGGAGGCGCTCTTGCGGGCAGGAGTGCCCGCATCACCTTCAATCGTCACGCCTTCGTAGCAGGGCACGGTTTCGTAATTGAGGTGCCAGTGGGCGAGGTCGCGGCCGGCTTGGGAGAAGGCTTGGAAGTCGGCGAAGCGCTTCACGGCGGGGATGCGGGGGAGTTCCTTGCCGAGGTTGTCGGCGTAGC
>CALMTT010000499.1 GCA_937872615.1 uncultured Verrucomicrobiaceae bacterium
GCGGGTGTCCTCGGCTTGCGCGGGCCAGGGATGCTTCGGCGCAAGTCGATAGCCCACTGAGCAGATGACGACATCGCAACGGGCAGCGAGTTCGCGGTTGGCGGCAGGAAACTCGCCCGGATCACCGCTGTCCCAGCCGCCGGTGTGCAGGGCGACGATGCAGCGACGTTTTGGAGGGTGGCCGATTTTCTCCGAAAATCGAGCCTGGGCAGGCTGAGGGCTCGATTTTTGGAAAAAATCGGCCACGTCGCCAGCGGGCGTGTAAACCACCACATCGATCTTTTCACCGTCGTGCTCGAAGGCACAGGTGCGGGTGACGATCACGTTTTGGCCCTCGCGACGCGGAAACCACAGTCGGAGCCATGAAAAGGGCAGGGCATGCTTCTTCGCGATCCGCGAGGCTTGCCACGCGGGGCGCAGGAACACGATCACGAACAGCAAAAACGCCCAGTGCCATGCCACGAGGCCTGCGCAGACCAGCGAGAGCCAGTGACCGAACTCGAGCGTCACGAGACGCAGCTTCCAGCGCCATCGCGATTTGGCCTGAAGGACCGCGTTGAGGGCCAAAAGGCTTAAAAGGGCGAAAACGAGTTCCCTCATGGCTCAGGCACGAGTTTTTCCACCGCAGAGATCGGAACGCCGCAGAGGTTGAGGGTTGGATGGCCAGGATTGGATCGGATCAGAAAGACCTCTGCGGCGTTCCAGTCTCTGCGGTGAGCCGTCCGGGAGGGCGAAAATCATACGTCGAGCGATTTACTTCTTCTTCCAGCCGAGACCCGGGAGCCAGCGGCGTGTGCGTGGCTCGGCGCGGAGGGCCTCGGCGAGGATGTCGTTGTCGCCGGAATCAAAATCTTCGGCACGCGGCAGGCCCACGGGCAGCAGGGGCTGAGTCTTTTTCTCCTCTTCTTTCGGCTTCGTCTCGGGTTCGGCCGTGGCTGGCTTCTGATTCAGCGGAGGCACGGTGGCCTGAGGGCCCACGAGACCACCGGAGAGGATCATCTTCATCGAATCTTCAACGGAGATTGGTGCGTCGATGATCTTGTCCGTGTCCACGATGAGCAGGATGGCCGTCATCGGGCTGGGGGAGGTGGGCACGAGCACGCAGGTCATGGCTTTGCCCGTCTGCGTGTCAGTGAACTGGCCGGTGGCAAAGCCGAGCATGCGCACGCCGCCACCTTGATCGATGTAAACGACACGTTTCAGGTTCTGCTTCGCTCCAAAGCCGCGGAAGGCGTCGATCACCTGCTTGAGCGTCTTGTAAATGACCGCCACCATCGGCACCCGCAGCAGCAGTTTGTCCGTGGCATGCACAACGCGGGCACCGATGACGTTCGTGGCCAGCACACCGAGGCTGGCCACGACGACCAGCGGCAGCATGAAGCCGGCGAAGGCCGTGATGCGCTTCACCATCGGATCCTCAAGGCTGATCACCTCATGACCGGCGACCTCCTTTGCCATTTCCGCCACATAGCCGAGAAGGCCTTCCGCCCAGCCGTGCAGCAGGCCATAGACGAACTGCAGAATCCAGAAGGTGACGATCAGCGGCGCGGCCAATGCCAGACCCGCGAGGAACTTGTTTCGTATCCATGCCACCCAGGTCTTCGTCGCGGGGGCATCGAAGCTGGTCTCAGGGGCATTGTTCACCGGGGGCATTGGGGCGTCTCTTTTGTGCGTGCGTGAGATCACGCGGCAAGTCGATTGTTCACGCAATTTAGCCGCGTGGATGCAGTTTTTCGTGCGTTTTTTCTGCTCAATCGCTAAAAACGCCGCCGCTATGACCACCGACCGCCGCTCCTTCCTCAGTTCCTTCGTCGCTGCCACCGCCACATCCGCCTTCGCCCGCGATTGGAGCGGTCAGACGCCCGAACGCTACCCCGATCCCGATGTCATCGCGATTGATCCCTCGTTTGAAAAACTCGTTCAAGGCAATGCACCCATCCGTCGCCTGCACACCGGCATGCTTTGGGCCGAAGGCCCTGCTTGGAACGGCACCGGCAACTACCTTGTGTGGAGCGACATCCCCAACAACGCGCAGATGCGCTGGCTGCCCGAGGACGGCCATGTGAGCGTGATGCGCAACAACGCCAACAACAGCAACGGCAACACCTTTGACCTCCAGGGACGCCAGATCAGTTTCGAGCACGCCACGCGCCGCGTGGTGCGCTATGAGCTCGATGGCAAGGTCACCGTGCTCGCCGACAAATTTGACGGCAAACCTCTCAACGCTCCGAATGACGGTGCCGTGCATCCCGACGGCTCCATCTGGTTCACCGATCCCGGCTACGGCAGCATGATGGACTACGAGGGAAACAAGGGCGAGCTGCTGCTGAAGGAGTCCGTGTATCGTATCGATCCCTCTGGCGAGATCACCAAGATCACCGAGGACCTCGAAAAGCCGAACGGCCTGTGCTTCTCACCCGATTACAAGAAGGTGTACATCGTCGATACCGGCAGTCCGAAGAACATCCGCGTCTATGACGTGGACGGCAAGACGGTGAAAAACGGCAAGATCTTCGCCACCAACAAAGGCCAACTCGCCGATCCCAAAGCCAAGGGCAACTCCGACGGCATTCGCTGCGACGTGGAAGGCAATCTCTGGGCCAGCGCCGGCTGGATCGGCGATGGCTACGATGGCGTCCATGTCTTCAACCCCGAAGGCAAGCTCATCGGCTTCATCAAGCTGCCCGAGACCGCCAGCAATGTGTGCTTCGGTGGTCAAAAGCGGAACCGCCTCTTCATCACGGCTTCGCAGAGCCTTTACTCGCTCTACGTGAACACGCGGGGTGCGCATCACTGCTAAGCTGACATGCGGACGCGGGCGCGATAGCGTCATGGAGTGCTCCAGCCATCTCGAGCTTTTCGCGAGCCACACGACGTTCGAAAGCGCCGGAGGACCGGCGCACTCCAAAACGCTGCCGCGAGCTTTCACGTGCTGCAGGCTTACTGCCCACTGGCGGGCTTGGCGGGTGCTTTGGTACTCGTGAGCTCACGCGGCGGTGCATTGCCCAAGGTAGGCACATCGGGCAGTTTCAGCGTGAAGAGGTAGGCGATGATGTCCCAGCGCTGCTCGGGCGTCAGCGTGGCATCAAAGCTGACCATCGGCGTGCCGTTGAGGCCGGTGGTGAGCACGCGGTAGATGTCCTCGGGACGATCACCGCAGCGCAGATGCGGCTGACGGAGGTCGGAAGGACGTGCGGGCTGCTCCCACAGGTCCTTTAAAGCGGCCACGGCAGGCCCTTTGCCATCGGCCTCAGTGCCATGACAGGCCACGCAGGTCGTTTGGAAGAGGGCTTTGCCCTTCGTCGCATGCGTGGCCTTTTGCGCCGTGTCTTTGAACCACTCGGGCTCGGTCGGAAAGGTAAGTGGCTCGGAGTAGTTCTCCGCTTTGCGCCAGCGTCGGGAGAAGGACTTCACATACTCGATCACATTCGTGACATCTTCGTCGGTGAGCTGGGAAAACATGCCCATCGCTGTGCCGGTGAGGCCGTGCTTGATCGTGTGGCGCAGGTCATCCTCGGTCGGCAGGCTGCCGAAGGGCGTGGTGCGGAATTTGAACATGCCCTCGCGAAACGAACGCGGTCGCGGGATGAGCGTGGGTGCCATCTCTCCCTTTCCATCGCCACGCGGGCCATGGCAGACAATGCAGTTTCGCTCGAAGAGGTATTTGCCCTCCATGTAGCGATTGAAATCCAGCGTTAGCGGCTCTGCGGCGATGGCGCAGGTGGTGGTGAGCAGCAGGATGGCGGAGGAAAGATGCATGCGGATGGCAACTTTGGCATGGGATAACGTGCCGTCGCCCACCGGTCATTTGCCGATGTGGCGTTCCATCGTGCGAGAATTGCGCACGCCTCAATCTTCCATCACCCGCACCGCCAGGCGGCGCATGAACTGCCGCTCCGAGAAGCGGTCCGCACGCGTGAAGGCCTCGTCAAGGTTGCGCAGGATGCGCAGCAGGATGGCGTTTACGCTGGCGGGCTCGCGCACGAGGTCCTCCATCGCGGGATTCGAAGTGGGATGATGCTTGGCCACGCTTTCGGCATCCATGAACTTGCCGCGATTGAAGCAGTCCACGAGCCACTCCTTCCCATCTACCTGCACGCGGGCGAGGAAGTGGCCGGGGAAATTGCAGCCGCCGATGTCGAGGCCGAAACGCTGGCCGATGAAGCGATAGATGCTGCACAGGCTCAAAGGATTGCCGAGACCGGTCTCGATGACCCAAAATAGGTTGCTGTTCAGCGGCGAGTAGTAATCCTTCGTGTTGCCGCGGAAGCGGGTGATGCCGCCACGTTGCGCGAAAAGCCAGTCCGCGAGCTCATGCGCATTCATGCGGCCGCCTTCTTCAAAAGCCACGCGTGCCAGCGTGTCGAGCTGCAGGCCGAGATCCCCCGGCTGCGTCTTCCAGCCATCGAGAAAGGCGGAAATCTGGCTCGTAGCCTCCTCGAGTTGCGCAGTGGCGCCTTCCAGCCAGCGCCAGCGCATCCAGATTTCCTCCATCTCCGTGCGGCGGGCGGGCTCGAGCAGTTCGGCCACGGTCTGCTCCTCCTCGGGCGTGAGCGGCTCGTCGAGCAGTTCCAAAAACTGCGGCAGCTCGCGGCGCATGCC
>CALMTT010000500.1 GCA_937872615.1 uncultured Verrucomicrobiaceae bacterium
TGTCCACAAAGCCTCGGCCAAAGTGATGCTTCCACACGCGATTCACGATCACGCGGGCCGTCAGCGGTGCCGCTTCCTCCGTCAAAGCCTGCGCCAGTTCGAGCCGGCCGCTGCCCGTGGTGAATTTTCGCGGTGCGCCGCTCTTTGACGGGAAGGCGCTGAGAAAGCGACGCGGCACCGCATCGCCGAGATCGTTCGGATTGCCGCGTTTCATCAGTTCCAAGTCACGCGCCATGCCCATTTTGTAATCCAGCTTCGTGCCATGCTCCTTTTCCTTGTTCACGACAAACAGCGCGGCCTCCTCCACCGCGTTCGCCATGAGCATGTTGTAGTGCGGCGTCGAGGCCTTGATGCCATCCATCTTCGCCCGAAGGGCCTGCGTCTGCTCTTTGAGGTCCTTCGGCTTCTTCTTCGCGAGGTCCTTGATCTGCTTTTCGAGCGCGGCGACCTGACCACGTGCCTTTTCCACAGGCTTCCACAACGTGTCATCCATCGTCGGCACTTCGGAAAGCTTCACGGACGCAAACACACCCGCCAGCGCATAGTAATCCTGCGCCGTGATGGGATCCGATTTGTGATCGTGGCAGCGTGCGCAGGCCAGCGTGAGCCCGAGAAAGGTGCGCCCGATGGCATCCACATGCTCCTCCCATTCATCCGCCACGGTCGTCTTGATGATCTCCGGCGGCAGTTGCAGCTCTTTGAAGTAAGTCGGGCTCAAACCGATGAACCCGAGCGCCACGCGATCCTTTGGCCCGCACTCCGGCAAAAAGTCCGTGGCAAGCTGCCGCACCACAAAGCGGTCATACGGCATGTCTTCATTAAAAGCCTGCACCACCCAGTCGCGGTAGAGGTAGGAATATTTCGTCGAGTCCAGCCAGTCCGGCGTTTGATCGACATAACGTGCCAGATCAAGCCAGTGCCGCGCCCAACGCTCACCGTAATGCGGGCTCGCGAGGAGTTGTCGCACTTGGTCAGCCCAAACGGTGGTTTGAGAGGATTCCGCCGGAGGAAGCCCCGTCAGATCAAATGCCAGCCGCCGACGCAAAACACGCTCATCAGCCCTCGGAGCCGGTTTGAGGCCTGCCGCCTCCATTTTCGCGAGGATGTAGAGATCGATGCGAGTCTTCGGCCAGGCCGTGTCTTTGAACTTTGGTGGCTCCACACGCTTCAACGGCGCAAACGACCACGGAATGGGCTTCGGTGCCTCGTCCTTCTTCGCCAGCACAACTCCGCCGGAAACCAGCAGGATGAAAAAGAGGACACAGTGAGCAAGAAAACGCATGCTTCCTTTACTCACCCAGCGCCACAAGGCTTTCACCCGTCTCTGAGATGGCTTCTTGACGCCCGCACCAGACTGCCGAGCATTCCCGCCATGCTCACCAGCATCCTCACCCTCGCGCTGTTCGGCATCTTGCTGCTCATGCTGGAGACTTTTTTGCCCGGCATGATCGCCGGAATCATCGGCACGCTGAGCCTGCTCGCCGCGCTCTGGCTGACGTTCACCGCGGAGGACCTCAATCACTGGAGCAGCACTGAGCGCACCGCCCTCGCCATCGGCATCGTGGTCGGCACTGGCGTGATTATGCTCACCTGGCTCAAATGGTTCGCCGTGAAGTTCTTCCGCCGCGGCTTCATGCTCGAAGCCACCATTGAAGGAAATGCCGAGATGCCTTCGAATGCCACGCCAGGCTCGCAAGGCATCGCTGTTACCGAATTGCGACCACTGGGCCATGCCGAGATCGATGGGAAGCGCTTCGAAGTGCGCTGCCAGACCGGCCATGCACCCGCTGGAGCCAGAATCGAGGTCATCGCGGCTGAGTTTGGCTCGCTGCTTGTCCGTGCGATTTGAGCCCAAATTTCCACTCCACACTTTCAAAGCATCACTCCAATAGTCCGGCACTCCCTCACTCCCATCCACCATGAAAACCATTGAAATCTTCGGCATCGGCATCGCTCTCGTTGTCGCGCTCGTCCTCTTCCTCCTCGTCGCGAAGTTCTTCAACCTCTGGCTCCGTGCCCGCATCGCCAATGCGCCGGTGAGTTTCACCACCCTGCTGGCCATGTGGCTGCGTGGCGTGCCCAATGCGATGATCGTGGACACCCGCATCACCGCCGCCAAGGCCGGCATCCCCATCAACACCGACCAGCTTGAGGCGCACTTCCTTGCCGGCGGAGACGTGACCCATGTCGTGCTGGCCCTCATCGCCGCGGACAAGGCGGGCATCCCGCTCGATTACAACCGCGCCTGCGCCATCGACCTCGCCTGCAAAGGCACAGGCAAAACGGTGCTCGAAGCCGTGCGCACCAGCATCAATCCGAAGGTCATCGACTGCCCGCACCCGGACATGGGCCGCGGCGGCAAGATCGACGCGGTGGCGAAGGATGGCATCTCCCTCCGTGTGCGTGCCCGCGTCACGGTGCGCACAAATCTCGACCGCTTCGTCGGTGGTGCCACGGAGGAAACTGTCGTCGCCCGTGTGGGCGAGGGCATCGTGACCTGCATCGGCTCCTCGGATTCCTACAAAGCCGTTCTCGAAAACCCGGACAGCATCTCCAAGCTCGTCCTGCACAAAGGCGTCGATGCTGGCACGGCGTTTGAGATCCTCTCCATCGACATCGCTGATATCGATGTCGGTGAGAACGTGGGCGCCAAGCTGCAAACCGAGCAGGCTGAGGCGGACAAGAAGATCGCCCAGGCCATGGCTGAAATGCGTCGCGCCGCCGCTGTGGCGCTCGAACAGGAAATGGCCGCCCGCACTCAGGAGATGCGTGCAAAGGTCGTCGAGGCTGAGGCGCAGGTGCCGCTCGCCATTTCCGAAGCCTTCCGCAACGGCCAGCTCGGCGTGATGGACTTCGCGAAATACAAAAACGTCACCGCCGATACCGAGATGCGCACCAAGATCGCCGGTGACTCATCGACCGCCAAGTAATCGAAGCCTCAACCGACTCACGCGATGACTCCGCCACTCCTGCATGCCGAGGTGGACACCTTTCAGGTGGCCATCATCGTGCTCGCGGTGATCTTCAGCTTCCTGAAGTGGCTGTGGGAGCAATGGACGGGCAACAAGCTGCAGCTTCCCGACGAACCCGAAGAGCCTGATCGCACCGAAGAACTCCGCCGACAGCTCCAGGAGCAGGCTCGCCGTCGTGCTGCCACAGCGCCACAGCCTCCGCCCATCCCCGCTTCGCCACCGCCGGTGCCCGCCGCCCCATGGGAGGATATCCGCAAAGCCTGGCGCGAGGTCCGCGAGGCCGCACAGGCCCAAAAACGGCAACCGCCTCCCGTTCGCGCCGCGCAGCGGCAGCAGCCTCCTCCCGTTCAAAAAGTCGCCGAAGCCGTTCAGAAGCCCCTTCCCGCTCCCGCAGCACCCGTCACACCTCCAGCCGTCGTGCAGACCAATCCGCCCAACGCGATACTGACCTCACTGCGTTCGCTGCGCCATGATCCCGCCGCCATGCGCCGTGCCATCGTGCTTGGCGAGGTGCTCGGACCGCCGAAGGCTTTGCAAGGCTAAGCAAGAGCCGTGTTTCACGAGCGTAGGTTTCGCCCGTGAAGGCTCCACTGCCAGAAATGCGCGTTTCGCGGCGAAACATCCTGCAAGCAGGCGGGATGGGCATGTTGGGCTATGGATTGAGCCAGCTCCGTGCGCTCGGTTCACCGCACATCGGCCTCGGAAAGGCCAAATCGGTCATTTTGATCTTCAATGGTGGTGCACCGAGCCACATCGATCTTTGGGACCCGAAACCGGACGCGCCGTCAGAGGTCCGTGGCGAGTTCAAAACCATCAAAACCAGCGTCCCCGGCACGCACATCACCGAATTGCTGCCGCAGATGGCGAAGCGCATGCACAAGCTCGCGCTCATCCGCAGCGTGCATCACGGCCACAGCAGCCACAACGGCGGCATGCACTGGGCCACCGTCGGCCGGCCGTATCGCGTGGACAGCACGCTCATCACGCCGAGCCCCACGGACATCCCTGGCGTCGGCACGCTCTGCGGCTGGCTGGCACAGCGCGATGGCTTTTCGAAAGGCGTGCCGCCCTATGTCATCACGCCCTTCCCGCACTGCGACAGCAAGGTGTACCTCACGCCCGGTCAATTCGGCGGCTGTTTGGGCAATCGCTACGATCCCTTCGTGCTCGACGACGATCCGAACGCCAAGACCTTCCGCGTGCGAAACATGGCGCTCGACTCCAGTCTCACACCGACGCGTTTTCAGGAGCGTCTCGCGCTGCTCAATCACATGAGCGCCGCCGCGCGGCCCATCACCTCGCCGCAGACGGCTCAAATCGACATCTTCAACGAGCAGGCCGCTGGCATGCTGCAAACCGGCAAGGCCGCCGAGGCCTTCGATCTCTCCAAAGAGCCCGACAAAGTCCGAGAACGCTACGGCCGACATAGCTGGGGCCAGTCGCACCTGCTTGCGCGTCGCTTGGTCGAAGCTGGCACACGCTTTGTCACCACCGTGAATGGTCCGTCGATCACCTGGGACACGCACAAGGACAACTTCAACGGCCTCAAGAACCGTCTCGTGCCGCCGATGGAGCAGGCCTACGCCGCGCTGCTCGATGATCTCGAAGAACGCGGCCTGCTCGAAAGCACGCTCGTCGTCTGGATGGGCGAGTTTGGTCGCACACCGAAGATCAACAACGACGCCGGCCGCGATCACTGGCCCGGCTGCTACAGCGTCCTCCTCGCTGGCGGCGGCGTGCGCGGCGGGCAGGTCATCGGCAGCAGCGATGCCACCGGTGCCTACCCCAAAGACCGCCCTATCTCCCCCTCCAACATCCACGCCAGCATCTACGCCGCCCTCGGCTACGACTACCGCGAGATCGAATACCGCTCCGCCGATGGCCGCCCCGTGCCGCTGACGGATGGTGTGATGATTCCGGAGTTGTTTTGACGTTTTGGAAAAGCAGGCTTGTCAGGCCAAATGGCCGACTTAGTGTGGCCACATGACCAATTCATCTTCCAGCATCATGTGCGCGGCCCTCGCATTCCTCACCACGTCCAAATCAGGAGAAGATCCCGTCAAAGTGGTGGAGAGAGGACTGCCCAAAGCAGCCTTTGAGCGTCTGCGACTGGCCTTCGGCCTGCCGAAGAACCAAATGGCTGATATCGTGTCCATCCCCGTCCGCACCCTCGCTCGCCGAAAACGGCTCCTGGTGCCTGAATCGGACCGTGTGCTGCGACTGGGCCTGCTTTTTCAGAAATGCCTTTCGGTCTTAGGAGATGCGGAAGCTTCCCGCCAGTGGATGCAAGTCCCCAAACGGGCCTTCGCGGGGCGCACACCGCTCGAAATGGCTCGCACGGAGGTCGGTGCCCGCGAGGTGGAGCGGCTACTTGGTCAAATCGAGCACGGTGTCTTCGCATGATCACCGCTTACCGCATTTGCCAGAGGCGTTTTGTCAAAAATGCCCTCGATGGCGACGGAGCCCGACTGCACGGCGGACGCTGGAACAGCCCAGGCACGCGGGTCGTTTATCTCGCCGGATCCGTCTCGCTGGCTCAACTTGAAATGCTCGTGCATCTTGAGAGCGACGAAGTGCTCCACGCCCGCTATGTGGTGATCCCTATCGGGATTCCCTCAAAGCATGTGCTTGCTCTTCCACGTGAGAAATGGCCTCGTGGCTGGCGTGCACCATCCGCTCCATCTGCAACCAAACGCATCGGTGATGAATGGGTCAGCTCAGGCACCTCTCTCTGCCTCCAAGTGCCAAGTGTGCTGGTCCCCGAAGAGCCTAATTTTATCATCAATCCAGCTCATCCAGCTTTCGCGGATTTGCAGATTGGAAAGGCGCAGTCCTTGGTTTTTGACCGCCGCCTCGCCTGACATCTCACTTGGAAAGCCCGTGTCAGGAAAGCAGACGACCGAATCGGCGTTGAAACCGCATGCGCCATCTCCTTCTCGCGTCCCTCTTCATCACCACGCTGCACGCGGAACCACTCAAAATCGTCCTCGCGGGTGATTCGACGGTCGCGAGCGTGCCGAATCCACCGAAGGACCGACCGGATCTCGCGGGCTGGGGGCAGATGCTGGGGGAGTTTTTGCCGCAGGCGAAGGTGGTGAATCATGCGCGGTCGGGGACGAGCACGAAGAGCTTTCGGGACATCGGCTTGTGGGATCGCGTGCTGAAGGAGAAGGCGGATTGGGTGCTGATCCAGTTTGGGCACAACGACCAGAAGGACGATCCGAAGCGCGGCACGGATGCGGCGACGACGTATCGCGACAACTTGCGAGCCTTCATCCGTGAGGTGCGTGAAGCAGGCGGGAAGCCGGTGCTGGTCACCTCGGTGTCGCGGCGAGTGTACGTCGATGGCAAGCTGACCACCTCGCTCACGCCGTATGTCGAGGCAGCGAAGGCGGTAGGCGCGGAGATGAAGGTGCCGGTCGTTGACCTCCACCGCGCGAGCTTTGCGTTGTTTAAACAGCTCGGGGAAAAGTTCTGCCTGCTCTACGGACCGGGCGAGCAGGACAAATCGCACTTCTCGCGCGAAGGAGCCCGCATGATGGCGCGGCTTGTCGCCGAAGGGCTGGAGCGCGAGGTGCCGGAGCTGCGCCCGCATCTTCAACTCATCCCGCCACTGCCAACAGGGCTGCCGTTTGAGGTGACGCGCGTCGTCGTATCGAAAGGCTACGATGGAAAGACCTGTTGGGTGCATCCACGCGCTGGAGCGATCCCCGGCGAGACGCCGACGGTGGTGCTCACCATGCAAAAGCTGCTCCTCACCGGCAGCGATGTGTTTTACGCGCTCAATGAAACCCGCAGCGCCGACCTCGGCGTTACGTGGAGTCCGATCATCGAGCACACGGACACGCTCGGACGCCGAAACGAGCCTGATGAGGTCATCGTCGCTGCCTGCGACTTCACGCCGAACTTTCACGCGAAGAGTGGCAAGCTGCTCGGCATCGGCCACACGGTGCGTTACAAGGGTGATCACGTCATGGCGGTGCGTCCGCGTGAGACCGCGTGGTCCGTGTATGATGCCGAGAAGCACACCTGGACGCCGTGGACGACACTCGACATGCCGAAAGAGGCAAAATTCGTGAATGCAGGCGCTGGCAGCGTGCAGCGCTTCGATCTCGAAAATGGCGACATCCTCCTGCCAATCTACTTCAAGGCCGAGAAGGACAAATACTACCGCACGACCGTGCTGCGCTGCTCCTTTGACGGCACGACGCTGAAATACCTCGAACACGGCACCGAGCTGACGCTCGAAAGCGGTCGCGGCGTCTATGAGCCATCGATCACACGCTGCGCGGGCAAGTTTTACCTCACGCTGCGCAATGACACAGCGGGTTACGTGGCGGTGAGCGATGACGGGCTGCACTTTGGCCCGATTCAGCCGTGGAAGTTCGACGACGGCAGTGAACTCGGGAACTACAACACACAGCAGCACTGGGTCACGCACCGCGACCGGCTTTACGTCGTCTATAACCGCAGAGGAGCGCACAACGACCACGTCATCCGCCATCGGGCGCCGCTCTTCATGGCCGAAGTCGATCAAAAGACGCTCGGGGTGAAGCGCGGCACGGAGTGCATCCTCGTCCCCGAGCGCGGCGCACGCCTCGGGAACTTCGCCATCACCGAAGTCAGCGAAAACGAGACCTGGGTGACCGTGGCCGAGTGGATGCAGACCTACTCGCCCAACATCATCATCCCGCCTGACAATGCCTTCGGTGCCGACAACACCGTTTGGGCGGCACGCATCCTTTGGAAGGATTGAGTCTTTTTGTGCAAGGAAGCGCCTTCCGAGCGTTGAAATGGGTCCTGATCTCCGCCATCTGACGGACTCCGCCATTTCCTTCATGCCCAGCGTCACCGAAACCACCCTTCGCTTCACCGGCGGCTATCCGCCTCTGCCGGTCCTCGCGCTGGCGTTTGGACTCGCGGCACTGATGTGGTGGCTTTACGGGCGTGAATCGAGGTTTGGCGGCGGCCCGCTGGCGAAGCTGCCCGCGCTGCTGAGATCGCTGGCGGTTTTTGTGCTGGTCATGGCACTGGCAGGGCCGGTGCTGCGTCATGTGACGACCTTGAGGCAGCTCGGCCGCGTGGTTATCGCCGTCGATGGATCGGCCAGCATGCAGCTCACGGATGAGGCAGCGGAAAAATCAGCCACGACCACGAAATCGCGGTATCAACGTGCCGAGGATCTCCTGCTCAAAGGCACCACGCCGCTGCTCAAAAAGCTGGCCGAGACTCAGGACGTCGAGCTGGTGGCTCTGCGTGGCAACAATACCCAGCGCCTGTGGTGGCGTCGCCAGGGTGGCAAAGACACCTCGGGGGAGCTTCCGGCCGCGTTTGACCTTCCAGCCACCACGCCGATCACGAATCTCGATCAGTCTTTGCGCAGTGCTTTGGGGCCCGTGACGGCGGGAACGGCTCTCGTCGTGCTCACCGACGGCCAGCACAATACCAGCGGCTCGCCGGAGGAGTTCAGCGCCACGATGAAGAGCGCCGGAGCGCCGGTTTTCACCGTCGGGTTCGGCACGGAGGTGCCGCCGCCGGATCTCTCGCTGCTGGATGTCGTCGCGCCGGAGTCGGTTTTCTCGAAGGAGAACTTCCAAGGCCGTCTCACCATCCAGGACAGCATGCCCACGGGCCTTCCCGCCACCGTGCAGATCGACAGCCAGGGCAAGACGTTGTGGAAAAAGGACTTCACGACCGATGGAAAGGGCAGCAAGGCCTTTGACTTCGTTTTTCCCGTGGCCTCGCTGCCGCCTGCATTGCCCAGCATGCGGGACAAAACGCTGCGCAGCGTGAGCATCCGCGTGGCGGCGAGCGGTGATCGGGCCTCGCTGGAGAAAACGCGTGCGAACAACCACCGCGAGCTCGCCATCCATCTGCTCGAAAAGAAGCGCAAGGTGCTCATCCTTGATGGCCGAGCCCGCTGGGAGACCCGCTATCTGCACAACCACTTCGATCGCGACGACCGCTGGCAGGCCACGCTCATCTTTGACGATTACGCCGACGACGCGGCCAAGGGCTCGCTGCAAACCGAGTTCCCCAAAACCCGCGATGACCTGCTCACGTTCGATTTGATCATCCTCGGCGATGCGCCGCTGCAGCGCTTCAAAGGCGAGCATCTCGACTGGATTGTCGAGTTCGTCGAAAAACGCGGCGGCGGCCTCATCCTGCTCGATGGCCAGCGTGGCCACCTCCGCTCTTGGGCCACAGGAAAGCCTGCCGCGCTCATGCCGGTGCGTTTTCTCAATGCCACCGATGCGCCGAAGCCCGCGAGCCTCGAGCTCACGACCGATGGCCAGCGATTTGAAGCTCTCCGCTTGAGCGACAGCCCCAGCGCCAACAACGCCCTGTGGCCCACTTTGCCCAAACTGACATGGCATGCCCGTGTCGAGCCTCAACCGGCCTCCGTCACGCTCGTGAAGGCGGGTGATCCGACGATGATCTTCCGCCAGGTCGGTGCCGGCGCGGTGCTTTACCTCGGCACCGATGAGATGTGGCGCTGGCGTTTCCAGGTCGCCGACCTGTATCATCAGCGCCTGTGGATGCAGCTCGCCGCGTGGATCGCCGCGCCGCCGTTTCAGATCGAGCAAAAGCAGCTCGCCATCGGCACGGATCGCCTGCGGTATGCTCCCGGCGAGGCCAGCGAGATCCGCGTGCGCCTTCGTAATGAGCGCGGCGACATCGTCACGGATGCGCAGCCACGTGCGAGCCTGCTCCTCGATGGCAAAGACGTGGCCACCTTGCAGCTCGAGCCCGATCAAACGCATCCCGGCATCTACCGCGCTCTGACACCGCCGCTCAAAGCAGGCACCTACGAGGTCGCCGTCGCCGAAAGCCCCTCCGCAGCGAGCAGCGATGCCCGCCTTTCGCTGCATGTCTCCGACACCGGCAATCCCGAGTGGGCCTCGCTCACCATGAACCGCGTCCTTCTCGAAACGATGGCGCAGAACAGCGGCGGCCGTTTCCTTCGTGAAGAGCAGGCCACGACCGATCTGCCCAATCTCCTCCAAACCCTCGACCGCAAGCAAGTCATCACGAAGGAGACCATCCTGTGGTCGAGCTGGTGGTGGTTCGGTGCCGCCATTGTGCTGCTCACCGCCGAGTGGCTGCTGCGGAAGCGTTTGAAGCTCGTTTGAGGCACGACGGATGAACGCCCCGAGCACCACTTTTCGCGACTACCTGCTGATGCATGTCGTCGTGGCCGCATGGGGCTTCACGGCGATTCTTGGGAAGTGGGTCACGTTGCCGCCGGTGGATGTCGCAGTGTGGCGCACGGGCTTGGCGACGCTGGTTTTTGCTTTGCTCGCGGCTCGACATGGCGGGCTGAAGCTGGGCTGGCGTGAATCGTGGCCGCTGGTGGGTGTCGGTGCACTGCTCGGAGTGCATTGGGTGCTGTTTTTCCTTTCGGCGAGGCTTTCGACGGCCTCGGTGTGCCTCGCGGCGATGCCCACGGCCATGCTGTGGTGCTCCATCATCGAGCCGGTGATCGATGGCTCGCGGCGCTGGAGGCCACTGGAACTCGCGGTGGGCATGGTGATGGTGGGTGCGGTGTGGTTGATCTATCAGGTGGAGTTCCGGCACTGGCAGGGCTTCACGGTGGCAATCGTGGCGGCGGTGTTTGCCGCGTTGTTTGCCACCTCGACGAAGCAGCAGATCAGCCACCGGCACTGGAGCGTCATCGGCACGTATCAGATGGGCGGGGCGTTCATCGCAGCGCTGCTATGCCGTCCGTTTTTGGAGAAGGGTCCCCTGCCCTTGCTTCCCGATGCACGCTCGGCGCTCGGCCTCGCCTTTCTCGTGCTCGTCTGCACCGTGGCGGCTTACGCGGGCTTCATGAAGGCGCTGCGCACGATGAGCGTGTTCTCAATGAATGTGATCTACAACCTCGAACCCGTTTACGGCATCGTGCTGGCGATGCTGGTGTTTGGCAGCTCGGAATTCATGAGCCCCGGTTTTTATGTGGGAGCAGGTGTCATCATCACCAGCGTGCTCATTTTGCCGTGGCTGCGAGGCTGGGTGGAGCGTCGGTAAGGCAAACGTCAGCGACGGGCCACCACGATGGAGCTCATCACCAGGCCCACCAACATGCCGGCGAGGGCGATCACCCAGAAATTCACCGGCTTGTCCTCCAGCGGTCCGTGGATCGACATGCTGAAAAGGCCGGTGAGTGCCGTCAGCGGCAAAAACAGGGCCGCGAGCACATTCAGCCGGTGGGAGGTGTTCGCCATGCGCTGGGCGCTTTGAGCCTGCGCCTCGGCCTGCTTGGCCACGGTGAAGTTCAGGCCGAACTGAGCATCCTGCAGCAGCAGCTCGGCATTGCGTTCGATGCTGGCGGCTTGGTCACGCAGATTGATCAAATCGCGATCTGCCTTCACGAATTCGCGGGCTTGTTGCAGTGCGCGATGCAGTCCACGCGAGGAACGAAGCACCGGCGCGATGGCTTCGAGGACCTTGTGATACTCGGACGCGGTCTGCGCGATGTGCTCGGCCTTGTCGAGCTCGTCGAGACGAGCGGCGAAGGCATTCAGGTGATTTTGCAGCGCCAGCGAACCGCCTCCATCCGGGCTCGATTTCCATGTACCGTCCGGCTGCCGCCAAAAGAGGGCTGGTCGGCGGGAGGCATCATCCGGTCCAGGGATCTGGTGAAGGATGATAAGCAGGTGCTCCTCTTCCAGCATGGCACGCTGCGGGCCGGGCTCGCGGCCCACCCGGTTGCGGATCGCCTCCGGGATGGTGGTCCAGAGCTTCGGGATGATTTGGATCTCGGGTTTCATGGTCGCGGCCCATGAGAGCAGAAGCCGCCGGACTGGCGAAGACAAAAAACAGCCCGGATTCGAGCAGGTGGACCGGCGGTTTCTTGCTCCCCTGCGCAATCCCGCCTAGCTTTGCCCTCCTTTCCCCTCCGTTCATGACCCACGCCGTCCTCAGCCTCCTCAAAGAAAGCCGTCATCCCATGCGCATCGACCTCATCGGGGTCGCAGGAAGCGGCATGAGCGGGCTGGCTCTGCTGCTGCTGGGGCTGGGGCATAAGGTCAGTGGTTCCGACAAGGCCACCACGCTCGAAACGGAGCGTCTGCAAAAGCTCGGCCTGCAATTCTTCCACGGTCACACCGAGAAGGAAGTCGAGGACTGCGACATGGTCATCTACTCCAGCGCCATCAAGCCGGGAAACATCGCGTATGAAGCCGCTTACAAGCAGGGCATCCCGCTGGTGCGTCGTGCGGAAGCTCTCGCCGCCGTGATGGCGAACAAGAAGGGCGTCGTCGTCTGCGGCACGCATGGCAAAACGACCACCTCCGCGCTCACGGCGCATGTGCTGCGTCAGGGCGGCCTCAAGCCGAGCCATTACGTCGGCGCGGAGATTCCGATTCTCGGCTCGAATGCGCATTGGGACACCGAAGGCGAGCTTTTCGTGGCTGAAGGCGATGAAAGCGATGGCACGCTGGTCAATTTTCATCCGCAGCACGCCATCGTGCTCAACATCGAGCCGGAGCATCTCGACTTCTACGATGGCATCGAGGCCATCAAAGCCGTCTTCCGCCAGCTTTTGAGCCAAACGCCCGGTCATTGGGTTTACTGCGCGGAAGATCCCGTCGCCAGCGAGGTCTGCGCCGGATCACATGGCGTGAGCTACGGCTGGAGCCGCGAGCACGATTTCTCCGCGAACATCCTCACAATGCGACCCGATCATTCGGAGTTCGAGGTGTATCAAAACGAGCAATTGCTCGGCACCGCCACGCTCGGCATTCCCGGCAAGCACAACGTCAGCAACGCCCTCGCCGCGATTGCGCTTGCCACGAAGTGCGGCGTGACGTTTGACGCCATTCAACATGCTTTGAAGAGCTTCCGCGGTGCCAAACGTCGTTTCGAGATCCGTCACAGCGGCGAGTGCTTCACCGTCGTCGATGACTACGGCCATCATCCGAGCGAAATCGCGGCCACACTGGCCACCGCGAAGGGTTTGAACGCGAAACGCATCGTCTGCCTCTTCCAGCCGCATCGCTTCAGCCGCACGCAGCTTTTGAAGAAGGAGTTCGGAGCCAGCTTTGGCGATGTGGACGAGCTTTTCGTCACTGATGTGTATCCCGCGAGCGAGAAGCCGCTGCCCGGCGTGAGCGGCGAAACCATCCTCGAAGAGGTGAAGCTGCAAAACGATCACACCAAGACCGGCAGCACGCCGACGATGCCCATCGCACGCGACAAGGTCGGCAATGCGCTGCGACCTGGTGATCTGCTCATCACGCTCGGTGCGGGCAATGTCCACGAAGTCGGCCGCTGCATCGCGAAAGACTTGCCGGTGCTCGAAAAGCTCACCAGCATCCTCGAAGCGAATGGCGGCGGCGCGGCAAGGCTTTACGAGCCGATGAACCGCCACACCACCTTCCTCATCGGCGGCCCGGCGCAGTTTTGGATTGAGCCACGCACCGTCGAGGCCTTCGCCGAGATCGTGCGTTACCTACGTTCGAGTTCTGTGCCGATTCGCGTGATCGGTCGTGGCTCGAACTTGCTCGTCAAAGACGGAGGCATCCGCGGCGCGGTCATTCATCCGAGCAAGGGCGAATTCGAAGACGTGAAGGTCGAAGGCACGCGTCTCATCGTCGGAGTCGGTGCTCGTTTGAAAAAGATCGCCAGCGCCGCACGCACCGCAGGCCTTGGTGGACTCGAATGGATGGAAGGCGTGCCCGGCAATCTCGGCGGTGCCTTGCGCATGAACGCCGGCGCGATGGGCGCGGAGATGTTCGACCATGTCGTCAGCGTGCGCTTCATCGGCACCGACGGCAGCATCCAGGAAAAACCGCTCGCCGAAATCGTGCATCACTACCGCAGCGTGCCCGAGTTTGAGGAGCGTTATATCGTTGGGGCCGTGCTGGAAGGCAAACCTGCCGCGGTAGATCAAATCGATGCCGGTTTGGAGGCCAGCCGCGTCAAACGCCGCACCTCGCAGCCCATTGGTGCCAGCGCAGGCTGCATTTTCAAGAACCCCGAACTCTGCGGCGCGGGCAAACTCGTCGATGACCTCGACCTCAAAGGCACCCGTGTTGGCAAAGCCGTCGTTTCGCCCGTCCACGGCAATTTCATCGTCAACGAAGGCGGAGCGACTGCCCGCGAAGTGCTCGATTTGATCGCGAAGATCAAAGAAAAGGCCCTCGAAGAGCGTGGCGTGACCTTGGAGCTCGAAGTGAAGGTCATCGGCGAAGATCAGCCGCTGCCGCTTTGAGCACGAAAAAGCGCCTGGGCCGCAAAACGGACCTCAGGCGCTTTTGAAACGATGCGGTGCAGAATCAGCCGAAGAGCTGCGTGACCGGCTGGCCCTTGTCCACGACCGTGAACGGACGCTTCGACGGGCTGTAGAGCACGGTGTCCATCGGCAGGCCGAGGGCGTAGGCGATGGTGGCGTTGAAGTCCGGCACGCTGACCGAGCCTTCGACGACTTTGTGACCGGCTTCATCCGTCGCACCCCAGACCTGGCCACCGCGAACGCCGCCACCGGCGAGCACGCAACTGAAGCCTGGCGCGTGATGATCGCGGCCATCGTTCGCATTGATCTCGGGCGTGCGACCAAACTCAGTGGCGAGCACGACAAGCGTATCTTCAAGCAAACCGCGGGACTGAAGATCCTGCAGCAAGGTGCTCAGCGCGGTATCGAGCTCATCACAAAGCTCGGGCACGCGGGTGAAGTTGGCATTGTGAGTGTCCCACGAGCCAAACGTGACCTCCACGTGACGCACGCCATGCTCGACGAGGCGACGTGCGAGCAAACAACCCTGGCCGAATCGGTCACGACCATATTTGTCGCGGAGTTTGCTGTCCTCGGCATCGAGATCGAAGGCCTTCAATTCCTCGCTCTTCATCATCTTGATGGCGTCGTCATACATGTCGCTATAGGCGCGGACGTTTTTGACGTTGTAGGTCTGGGCAAACTTGGCGTCGAGCTGCTTCGCCACCTGAAGGCGGTTGAGCATGCGATCTTCGGTGAACCACGAACTGGTGCGCACGTTGGCGATGCCGCTTTCCGGGTCATTGATCATCAGCGGGGCGAACTTCGCCTCGAAGAAGCCCGCGCCGGGATGACGGCTGTCATTACCGATCATCACACTGCCGGGCAGCGTGGGGTTTCCGCGGCCTTGGAACTTCTCCAGCCAAGCGCCCATGCTCGGGTGCTTGATGCTGCTGCGCTGCGTGTAGCTGGTGCGCTGGTAATACTGGCCCTGCTCATGAGCGCCCTGCGTGGAGTTCATGCCACGCACGATGGCGATCTTGTCGGCCTGACGGGCCATGAGTGGGAGGTTTTCAGTGAGGCGGATGCCGTCCACGTTCGTGTTGATGGTCTTTGTGAGGCCCATCACCTCCTTGTTGTCCGGCTTTGGATCCCACGTGTCGAGATGAGACATGCCGCCGGTCATGTAGAGATAGATCACATTGCGAGCCGTGGCAGCCTGCTTCAGCGGCGAGGTGCCCAATCCGGGCGCGGAGAGCACTTTGGAGGCACTAACACCCAAAAAGGTGCTCGCGGCCGTGGTGATGAAGTGACGACGAGAAAAGTCAGAGTTCATTTGGAGAGTGTTTTAATGGTTTTGAACGCCTGAGGTTACTGGATGAAATAGAACTGGCGGGTGTTCAGCACGGCCCAGAGGGCATCGCCTTTGTTGGTGACGTTGTTCTTGCCGACAACGGGCATGAGAAGCTCCTTCTCCTCGGCGGTGGCTTTGCGGCTGAAGAGGGCGAGGTAGATGGAGTCGATGGTCTGGTCGGGCGTTTCGGTCCGGCGAATGGCACGCGAGACCATCGAGTAGGGGTTCATGAGATTGGTGAAGGTCTTGCCATTGAGCAGCATCAGCGCCTGGCCGACGGTGGCATCATCGCTGGCATTCTCCACGAGCTCGCGATCGCTCTGGCCGAACTCCCGCAGGAAGTGGCCATTCGGGGCCGGGCTGCGCAGATCGGCCGCTCGCATCATGTAGCTGTCACGGAAGCTTTCCCAGGCTTTGAGCGAGGCTAGCTCCTCCTTCGTGTCGGCCTTGAGAGTCTCGGCATCGCGCTTCAGGCGGGTCTTTTGCTGCTCGGTGAGGCGGGCACGGAGACCTTTGTTGAAAACGGCGAGGGCTTCATCAATCGAGAGGTCCTTGCCTTCCTTGGCCTTGATCACCGTGGCAATCTCCTTGGCGAATTCCGGGTCCTTGACTTGCTCCTCGAGTTTGCCCTCGCGAGCGAGTTCAGCGAATTTCTTGAAGCCGGTGGTGTAAACGATCTCCTCGGCGGCCTCGTCGATGGCGCGGCGCCAAAAGGCATCGCGGTCGGATTCCGGTGCCCAGCCCAGCAATTCCTTGGGTTTGGCATTGTCAAAGGGCGACAGATGGCCGCGCGATTTCCAATCCGCCCGCGATGCCGGGGCTGCGCCCTTTTTGCGCAGGACGTGACGCTTTAGCCCCTGTTTCAGCGCATCGACCGATTGCAGGATCGCTCTCCCAGTGAGCTACCCGATCGCCCGGTGGTCAGCGATTTTCTGCTCGAGAAGGATCCGATTTTCGCGCGGCTGACTCTCTCCGACGACGAATACGCCTTGTACCGGCGGATCTACGAGCAAATGGCGCCGCCGGTTGCCGCCCCCGATCTGCTCATCTATCTGCAGGCGAAACCGGAAACGCTGATCGCCAGGGTGCGCCGGCGCGGCCTCGACATGGAACGCCGGATCGACGACGCCTATCTCACCGTTGTGGCGGAAAGCTACATGCGCTTCTTCCATCACTACGATGCAGCCCCCCTCTTCATCGTCAATGCCGAGTCCCTCAACCCGGTGGACAAGGACGAGGATTTCGAACTGCTGTATTCCCGCCTGCTGGCCATGCGCAGCTATCGGGAGTTCTTCGGCTACGCGGGCTGACCAGCCCGCCGCCAGACGTCCGCCGCCGCCTGCCCCGCTTCCGCACTCACCCGCCCCTTCGCCGGAACCCCTTGTGCGCCGCACAGGATTTGGGGTTAACTGCCGCCCGCAAGGAGAAGCCGCCATGACCTACCTCCAGGACACCGCCAAACCCGTCACCCTCTTTGAACTGGGCAAGATGCGCGCCGAAGGGCGCCGGATCGTCATGCTCACGGGCTACGACGCCAGCTTCGCATCCCTGCTGGAGCGCTGCGGCGTGGACGTGATCCTCGTTGGTGACTCCCTGGGCAATGTGCTGCAGGGCCAGAAGACGACCCTACCGGTAACCATGGAGCACATG
>CALMTT010000501.1 GCA_937872615.1 uncultured Verrucomicrobiaceae bacterium
GCGGGTGGGTGTGCTGGTGTTTGCCGGAGTCTTTGGCCTGCTGGCCATGCTCAATCTGGGCACCGTGATGATCGAATTCGCCGCCAACCGCCGCCTTCGTGCCTTCCTCGACAAGCATCTCGAACGCCACCCGCAGGCCCAGCAGCGCCTCGGCGAGCTCCTCTTTTGCATGGCCATCCGCGAGGTGGGAGACATCCTCCGTTCACCGCGCTACTTCTTCCTCAGCGCCCTTCCTGGAGCAGGCAAATCACGGCCGGGGTGATCCTCCCGCAGCATTGATCTGCTCAATACGAGCCACAGGTTTATCAATGCGGTGCATAGCGTGTCACGCGGCAGCATCGGCGCATGCTCATCCCCGCCCTCATCGCCCTCGCCGCTGTTTTTTTCGTCATTGAACGTCTTGCGCCTGCCGTGGAGCTTCCGCGGGTGCGAGGTTGGTGGCGGCGCATCGTCGTGATTAATGCGTTTCAGGCTGGCATCGTTGTCGTGGCCGGTCTGGCATGGGACCGGTGGTTTCAGAGCCACTCGCTGCTGCATCTATCGTGTGATTTTTCCGCGCCGGTCGCGGCACCGATCGCCTACATCGTCTCCACCTTCGTTTATTACGGCTGGCACCGCTTCAGGCATGAATCCGCGTTGTTTTGGCGGCTTTGCCATCAACTGCATCACTCCGCCTCGCGCATCGAGCTGCTGACCAGTTTCTACAAGCACCCGCTGGAGATTCTCATCAATTCCATCATCAGCGGCGCTCTCATCTATGCCCTGCTCGGCTGTGATGCCACCGCTGGCGCCATCTACACCGCGCTCACCGCGGTGGCGGAATATTTTTATCACTGGAACATCCGCACGCCGCGCTGGATCGGCCATTTCATCCAGCGCCCGGAGTCGCATCGCGTGCATCACCAGCGTGCGCGGCATAGCGGGAACTACGCCGACCTGCCCGTGTGGGACATGATCTTCGGCACTTTTGAAAATCCGCGTGAAAACCCGCCTGCATGCGGCTTCGAGGAGCCGCGTGAGCAGATGTTCCGCGAGATGCTGGCCTTCAAAGATGTGCACCGGCTGCCGCTGCCGCCCACCTGCGCCGGCTGTGGCAAGCGCACAGCCTGCATGCTGCAAAAAATCACTTCCGCCTCATGAAATCACTCGCTCGACTCCGCGATGCCGCGGCCGTGTTTCTGCTGTTTTTCGGCCTCACCCGCATGGCGGGCTACTTTCTGGAAAATCGCATGCTTCAGGGCATCGGCGCTGCCAGTGGCATCGCGCCCTACACGAAGGTGTTTTGCGCCACCGACGGCTACGAGGCTTTTACCGCCCGTTTTTGGCTGCGCGGTGAAAGGGCGGACGGCAGCACGGAAGACCTGCCTTTCACACCCGCGCTCTACGCCCGCCTGCGAGGCCCCTACATGCGCCGCAACGTGTATGGGGCCGCGCTGGTCTTTGCCCCAAAGCTACCGCAAGGCCTGCGTGAGGCCGTGCATGCCCATGCGCTCCGCCCCGGCGGCGAAATGTGGCGTGAGCTGGCCCTGCCCGCTGACTGGACCCGCGCCACCATCATGATCGAGGATCGCGAGGGCATTCGCTGGAGCTTTTCATCCACCACACCATGAACCATCTGCCCTTTCCCGTCTTCCGCGTCATCTTCGGCGCCTATCTCGCGATTCATTTCGGGCACCTCGTGCCCTATGCGGACGAATTGTTCGGCATGCACGGCCTTCTGCCGGATGCGGCATTGAATCCGCTCCACGGCCTCTTCCCCGATCCGCTGGCTGTCTGGGACATCGCCACCGGGTGGTGCGTGGCGCTCACGATGCTCTCCATCGCCTTAGCAGCCGGTTGGTGGCCGCGTGCATGCGCTGTGATGCTTTGGTTTGGAGCCACAGCCTTGTTTCATCGGAACAATCTCACCGCGAATCCCGCGCTCGCCTATCTCGGCCTGCTGCTGGTGCTGGCGGCGCTCATGCCGCCGGATGGTAAAGTGCCGCGCAGCTTCCGCCTTTGTGCGTGGGCACTGCTCGCGGCGGGTTACACCTTCAGCGGCATCACCAAGCTCGACAGCGCTAGCTGGCAGGATGGCTCCGCGCTCATGCGTCTCATGGACACACCTCTAGCACGCGACTGGCCGCCGAGGCTTTGGTTCCTCGCCCTGCCCGATTGGATGGGCCAAGCCCTCACCTGGGGCACGCTCGCTCTTGAGCTGCTCTTTGTGCCGCTCTGCCTGCATCCACGCACTCGCAAATGGGCCTGGTTTTCCATGGTGGCGCTGCATCTGAGCATCCTCCTTCTCGTGGACTTCGCCGACCTCACGCTCGGCATGCTCATGGTGCATCTGTTTGTCTTTGATCCGCGTTGGATGCCCGCAAAGCCCGCCCGCCTGCTGCGCCCGCTCCTCTGCGTCGCAGCGCCGCTCATGACCTCCTGCCAGCATGATGAGGCACCGCTGCACCGCGGCCGCGTGCCCTTCCGCTGGATGGAATCCGCTCCCTCAGGCCATGCGCCCGCCTTTGCCCCCCTCGGCATGCATCTTCCTGCCGATGCAAAGGCCAGCGCTATGCTGAAACTCCCGCGTCCAGGCGATGTGATCGCCTTTCACATGAGCCACGCCGAGGCGCAGGCGCATCTACGCGGCGGCGCTGTGCAAAAACTGCCGTATGAGTTCTTCCGCTACGGCCACATCGCCCTGGTCGTGCCTCACACGCATGGTTTTCGCCTTCTGCAGGTCGCCATGAGCGAGCCAGCGAATGCTGATCACGGCATCGATTACCTGCGGGATAAATCCTGGAGCCTTTTCCGCCCCAGGCAGGTGGATGTGGCAAAGCTCCGCGCCTTCACCACTCACATCACCCAGGAGAAACCGGCACGCTACGACATGGCTGCCACCTTTGGCCTCTGCAATCGTGGCCTTCGGCCTCAGGATCTCGCGCAAACCTCCACACGTTACACCTGCGCCACGCTCGTCGTCGCCGCGCTGCGCCATGCCGGCTGCCCGCTGCGCGTCACTCGCTGCGGCGGAGTCGGCGATCTCATCACACCCGGCCAGGTGGTCCGTGCGCGAATCCGCTGATGGACTTGCCTCCTGCGCAGCGTTGAAGTGCGCCCCGCATGAAACCTGTCCTGACATCGCTTTTCGCTCTTTTTGCCGTCCAAGCCTTCGCCGCGCCTGATGTCGTCATCTACGGCGGCACGTCCGGTGGTGTCGCGGCGGCCATTCAGACGGCACGGATGGGAAAGACGGCTGTTTTGATTGAACCGACGAAATTCCTCGGTGGCCTGACGACCGGCGGCCTCGGCGCGACAGACATCGGCAATAAAAAAGCCATCGGTGGCATCTCGCGTGAGTTTTACGCCAACGTCTTCACCTACTACGCCGATACCGCGAAGTGGAAGCAGCAGACGCGTGAGCAATACTTTGCCAAGCGTCCGCACGGCAACAGCAGCAGCGAAACGACCATGTGGACCTTCGAGCCGCATGCGGCGACGGAGATTTACGATGCGATGCTCGCCCACGTGAAGGACAAGGTGACGGTCGTGTTCGGTGAACGGCTGGATTTGAAGAACGGCGTGGTCAAAGAGGGCGCGAAGATCGTCAAAATCATCATGGAGAGCGGCAAAGAGTTCGAGGGAGCGATGTTCATCGATGCCACTTATGAAGGCGATCTCATGGCAAAGGCGGGCGTGAGCTACCACGTCGGTCGCGAGGCGAATTCGCTCTATGGCGAGACCATCAACGGCCTCCAGTTGGCCGGCGCGAAGCATCATCAGTTCATCAAGAACGTCGATCCGTATGTGAAGCCGGGCGATCCGAGCAGCGGGCTCGTTTGGGGCGTCACACCGATGCCGGAGGGCAAGGATGGCGACGGCGACCACCGCATCCAGGCCTACAACTTCCGCATGTGCAACACGGACGACGATTCCAACCGCGTCCCGTTCCCAAAACCGGAGAACTACGACGAAAAGCAGTTCGAGCTGCTCCTGCGCAACTGCGAGGCCGGTGATCCGCGTCATCCTTGGGCCCCCACGCCGATGCCGAATCGCAAAACGGACACGAACAACAACTTCGCCTTCAGCACCGACATGATCGGCATGAACTACGACTACCCGGACGCCGATTACGCCACGCGGGCAAAGATCTGGAAAGCGCATGAGGATTATCAAAAGGGCCTCATGTGGACCCTCGCCAATCATCCCCGCGTGCCGGAGAAAATCCGCGCCTACTACTCAGAGTGGGGCCTCGCGAAGGATGAGTTCACCGACAACGGCAACTGGCCGCGCCAGATGTATGTGCGCGAGGCTCGCCGCATGGTCGGGACCTTCCATCTTACGGTCGAGCGTCAAGTGCCTTTCTATCACCATAGCCCCCAGTGCGACAGCGGCAAACGTCACTGCTGTCCCGCGTTCGTGGCCTGAGTAGCCGTAGTAAGGATGAAACTCTTTGAGCTGCTCCAACCATCTGAGGTTGATATCGTGCAGCGGCGCGGGATACGTGCTATTGCAGTGAAGAAAAACATATTTGGTTTTTTTTTCGTCGAGAAAATTTTTAGTGGCGAGGATTTCCTCTGTTCTGCTCATACCTGTCGAAAGAATTAGCGGTTTCCCGGTTTTCGCGAGTTCGGCGAGTAGTGGTAGGTTAGTGAGGTCTGCTGATGCCACTTTATACGCAGGAACACCAAACGATTCGAGCACTTCTATACTCTTTTCATCCCAAGGAGTGCAAAGATAAAGTATGCCCTTGGTTTTGCAATATTCGGCCAGTTTGCGGTGGTTCTCCGCGCCCAATTCAAATTTTGCGAGCAGGTCGAGAATGTATTCGGTACCCAAGTCTTCGCCCGATTTTTTCAGGCTGCGATGTCGGTAAACCTGATCCAGATGCCGCATTTGAAACTTGGCACAGTCTGCGCCAGCCTCGACTGCGATATCAATCAGTTGGAGTGCTTTCTGAATATCACCATTGTGATTATTTCCGATTTCGGCGATCACGAAGGTTCTGCCGTTTCCAATTTCGTTCTTTTCTATTTTTATCATAACATTCCTGGTTCTGTATAATTTCTTTTTTCCCTGACCGTCCACGATCTGAGACCATAAGAGTCGAAGCGGAAGGGTTTGTAGCTTAAGCCCTCCTTTTGCAACCAATCGAGCAATTCATATCTGGAGTAAGGTGTTACGTAAAAGAGAAAAAAACCGCCCCCACCCGCACCACCCAGCACTTCGAGATGCTCGGCAGCCGCGGCATCTACCACGACGGCTGGAAGGCGGTCGCGTACCACGAGCAGGGCACGCCGTTCGACGACGACACGTGGGAGCTGTACCACCTCGCCGAGGACTTCTCGGAGGCGCACGACCTCGCCGGGACCGAGCCGGGCCGGTGCGCCGAC
>CALMTT010000502.1 GCA_937872615.1 uncultured Verrucomicrobiaceae bacterium
TTGGATGCGCTGCATCGCTATGTAGAGGTGAATTGGGAGGCGTTGCAGGCTCGCAGGACGGAACGTGAGGCTCAAAAGGCGGCGGACGCGGCTTACAAGCTGGCACACCCTGAGCCGCCTCCACCTCCGACGAACACGATCATCCAGTTTTGGAAGGAGGGGCAGCCATGAGAGCAGGGCGAAAAGCGCAGGGCGCATGGAGCCGGAGTTTGCTGGCGATGGTTTTGATGGCGTGCGGTGCCTTCGGGCAGACGGCGGATGATCCTGGTGAAGGGCTGCGAGCGGAACTGGGTGGCACTGGTGGAAGTATGAGCGTTCGCTGGTGGGGTAAAACAGGCACAACATACTTCATGCAGACGAGCACCACTCTCTATCCTTGGGACTGGTCCTACCTGCCTGTCGTGGAGGCAGGAGGAAATGCGGTGCAATCCTACGGCCTGCCAATCACTCAGGAGCGGTTGTTTGTCCGGCTGGTTTGTTGTGACCATGTTTACACCACCGCCACACCCGGCGAGGCTGACTTCGATGAGGATGGTTTGACGAATGCAGAAGAGCTGGCACCCGGGCTCGGGACTGATCCTCTCAGGGCAGACACGGATTTAGACGGGTATTCAGATTCGGAGGAGGTGGCAGCAGGCACCAATGCCACGAACCCCAATTCCAACACAGGAAGTAAAGGCGTGGAGAAAGGCGGCGTGGAGAAGCCGGTTTTCCTGTTCGGTTATGAAAAAACGGTCAGCAATGACTGGTATTCTTCCTCGACATCGAATTCACAGGCCTATTGGTTTGATAGCACGCCCACCAGCGGGAGCACCACTTATCAGGGCTTCTCTCCGCAATATGAGTCCCGTTTGGCGGGACTTGCCTATCCCTCGCCATCCGAGATGTTCAAATTGATGACTCTGGGAAACAGGGCGCTTTCGGAGGCATGGTTGCACACCTCCGCAGTGGTGGGCCGGGCCTACATCAAACACCGCCGCGTCAGTCTGGCTACCACCAGCCGGGGTGATGTCCAGCCTTGGGTGGTGACAAGACAGTGTCTTCTTTTCAACAGCTCGCTGGCGAACAACCAGCCAGCTTCCGCCGCAACGTTTGGTGACACCAGCTTGGTGCAGATGAACATCCCCAAGGACGGGGAGGTTTCAACCTCGGTGGATTTGGAACCGGCTATCGAAAGCGGCTTCATGAACAGAAAGGCACTTGTCATCCCCGAGGTGGCGGGATGGAGCACCACCACCGATACCATGACCACGCTGGGCGGCAAACATGGCGTCAGCGCGGGCATCCCTGACTATTGGATCATGCTGCCGAAAGACACGCCTAAAGTGATTTCGGTCGGTTCCAGTCTCGATACAGCAGGGCTCCGCACCGCCTACCGCTTCTCAGGGGAGGTGCAGGCCACGGGCACGGATGTGACGGCGCAGGTTGCCAGGGCACCCGTCCCATACACCGCTGTGGAACTGGTCTCCTCTGAGGAAGGGGAGGTAGGGGCCATCCATGTGGGCGTGGCTGCCGGCACGGATGGCCCCATGAAGATCGCGGAGAACCGGCCCTTGATGAAAATCGAGTGTCTTCCTCAACGGAGCCTCAACATCGTTGTGCATCCCATTCAATATAAAGATGCCAGTGGTCAGACAACCGGCACCGTGGACTACCTGCCGTCACAGGCGCAACTCGAGGCCTACTTGAACAGCATCTTTGGCGTGAAGGCCAATGTGTGGTGCACCGTAACCTACCGAAATGTGCGAGACGTGCGCTGGGATGTCGGTCTCAACCTCCCAGACTGGGCACCTAACCAGCACAACAATCAGATTCTGGATGCGTTTAACTCCGACACGACTGGGGTCCCGAAAACCTACCAGGGCAAACCCTGGACACCTGAAGAGCAACTCATCCTGGATGCATCCCTTCCTGATTCAAATGCGGTGAATGTCTATTATGTGGCGACGCCGAAGACTGTGGATGTCGGGCTGCAACACTTCTCCTACTTCCCTGTTACCGATCCCCGGCATCAAACATGGGCTCAGACCAGCCAGCGAACGGTGTTGGGCTGGGCTGGCAAGGCCACATCTGGGGTCTCTGGAGGCGTATTGTGGGTCTATGATTATGTCCGCTTCGACATGGCCCCTTATCACATGCCTCCCCACACCTTTGCCATCGCGCATGAGATTATGCACTATGTCGCTAAGGTTGGGCATTCCACCGATGGAGACCTGCCCGGCCAATATCGCTCCGTCAACCACCTGCCAAATTCGGACAATGAAAGCCGCCTGATGACTGGACTTGAGTTGGGTCCCAAAAGAGGTGCCGGTCCCAAGACGCTGATTCGAAAGGAATGGTCACGCCTCAACTGGGGGGCAGGTTGGCCCACGGAAGAAGTGATGTATGATCAACAAAAAGAAAACTATCCATACAATCACCCCCTGTACTCTGAATGAAACTCACCCAATTAAGCAGGACCATCACGCTGCTGTGCCTATCTCTCGGCCGCTTGGCTGCCGAAGAGATTCCCCCAGCTCCCGATTATGCGGAGATCGGGCGGAACCAAAAAGCGCTGATGAAATATTCTGTGTTCCCATTCAAATACAAAGTGCCTGAGACGGTGCTAAACGCCTTCTACCATGGTGATTACAGCCTGTTGGAAAAGTTGGCAGCGGAGAAAAATGTGGTTGAACTTCTGAATCAGTTGGCGGCGACGTTTCCTGTAACCTATGGGGAACATCTCTTTCCGCCACCGCCACTCCAAGCGCCGGCCAGGGTTCCGGATTTCTACAAACCCAACAAGGAGTTTGGAGCCAGGATGAGAGAGGAAATCAAGCAGCGGCTCGCCGCCATTCCAGGTCATACGGAGTTGCTGGTCCAGGGTATTGATGCCGCGTCTAAGCTGAAAGGCGGGCATGGCATGCGAATGTCTTACATCGGCTATCTGGGACGCATCGGCAGCATGGAGGCCATCCAGCAACTGGGCCGATACCTGTATGATGACCGGAACCTCGAGGGCAGCTACTTTTACGGCGGTCCCGATAGCGGAATGAATCCTCCCGTGTCCAATGCCGAGGCGGCCACGCGTGCTCTTCATCGAGCCCTCGGCGATGATGGGCAGACCATGGAGAAGCGGCTGGGGGTGGAGGAAACGCGCCTGTGGTGGGAGTCCGAGGAAGGACGGCCATATCGGGAGTGGAAGTTTGAAAACGGCAATCTGACGCCCCCTCCCCGCAAAGGCACTATCTCACTGCCGCCGCCTGCGCCTCAAGACAAGACTGCTCCTGCCTCTCTACCGACTCCAAATGAGGCGCGTCCAACCGCCATCTGGCCGGTGATCCTGATCCTAGCCTTCGCAGCCCTGGCTGCGGTGCTCGGTTTCACCAAGCTGCGGCGGAGGTGAGACTTTTGCCGTCGTCACTTGATGAGCGTGCCTCCCAGCACTTTTGCAGGCTCACAATGCTCACAATATGTAACAGCAGGCTCAAAAGGCGGTGGAAACGGTTTTGAAAGGTGGCGTGGACCGTCCCGAAATTCAAACGGCCACGCAGTGCACCTTGCTGATGCCTTGGATCTTTTCGAGTTCGGCCAGCACTTCGGTGCCCGGAGTGGAGTCGAGCGTGAGGATCGTCAAAGCTTTGCCGCTTTCCTTGTCGCGGCTGAGGCTCATGTCAGCGATGTTGACCTGATTTTTGCCGAGGATGGTGCTGTAGCTGGCGATCATGCCCGGGCGGTCGATGTTCTCGATGAAAAGCAGCGTTCCT
>CALMTT010000503.1 GCA_937872615.1 uncultured Verrucomicrobiaceae bacterium
TCATCGACGCCGCCTCGATCCGCCAGGCCGAGGGGATCGTGAAGCAGCGCTTCGCCGGCACCCTGATGCTGAACGCCACCAACACCATCACGACGCTGACATTGGGCGGACAGGCTCAATTGACACCCGGCATGGGCTTCTACAGCAACACGGGCGGCATTGTTGCCACCACGGCTACAAGCGGCACCCCGTTTGCCACCAGCACCGTCGCCATTAATAGTGGTGCGCTCGCCCTTGTGGGTGGCGCGTCGGCCCAGGCCCTGTCGATTCCGACTGTGACCTATGGCGCAGCTGGTGCGATCGCCTTGAGCCAGGGCACCACAAGTTCACAATTGACCATTTCGACCGCCCTCACCCGTGCCGGAGCCGTTTCGGGCACCTACTCACCTGCGTTGCCAACTGCATTCGGCACCATGTATGTGGTGCCGAGCTCCTTGGCGAACCTTGGGGGAACGGAAAAAATCGTCGTTTCAGCCGGTGCGCCGGCCAACACCGCCACCGGCGGTGGCAACATCCTGACCACACCCTCCATTTTCGTCCGCCTGCAGACGCCTTCGGATGCCAACTTTGCCCGCTATGATGCCACCACCGGCCTTCGCGTGCATGACGTGACCACGGTGGGGACCTTGGCAGCGGCGGCTTCAGCCAATGTCGCTGACATCACGGCCGCGGACGTGGCCGGCAGTGGCAATATCGATATCCAGGCCCTGCGCACGGATTCGAACATCACACCCACAGACGGCACCACGTTGGTGCGGATCGCTCGTGGTGGTTTGATCATGAACGGCAGCACAGCCCCGACCATCAGTGCTCCCCTCCTGTTTGGCACCGGCACCGGCGCCAGCCTCACGGAAGGTATCATTTACGTCAGAGACGGCCAGACTGGTGCCTCCACCATCAACGGCGGCATCAGCGCCCGCGATCTGACCAAGACCGGCCCCGGTGTGCTCGAAATCGGTGGCACTGGAAACATCCTCAATGCCAACAGCGGTCGTCTCCCGGTCGTCAGCGTCCAGGATGGCACGCTGCGGTTTGCCAGCTCGACGGCCCTCTTCCAGAACCAGCAGCGCGGCACGACCGTCAGTGATCTGACCGGCGGCTTCCTGCTGAACGTGAATGAAGGCGGTGTTTTCGACCTGAACGGTCAAAACATCACAATCGGTGCGCTGGCTGGTAACGGCACGGTTTCCAATCAGACGGCTGGCACGGCCAATTTGCTCGTGCGCAATGGTTTTGGCCAGGACGCCACCTTCAACGGCAGCATTGCGGACGGTGCCGGAGTGGTGTCTCTCACCAAGTCACAGAACGGTATTCTCCTGCTCAGCGGCAACAACACCTTCAGCGGCGGCATGGTGATCGAGGGCGGACGCGTCCTCAGCGGCGTGGGCAGCACATCTGCCAACGGTCGTATTGAGGCCCAGACGGTCTCTGCACTGGGCTCGGGGGGGATCACTCTGGCCGGTGGCTGGCTTCGTTTGAATGCCAACACGCTGCTCGGTTCGGCGCAGAACCTCTCTGAAGTCAGCACGGATATTGACTACCTGCTGTGGGGTGGTTCGAACGGCGCGAATGTCACCGTCTCCAATCAGGGCTATTCGAATGGCGTCCTGCTTCCTGCCAACCTGACCTCCACCATCACGGCGGTGACGCAAAACGCCGGTATCAACAACCTGACCATCAACGCCCCGATGCTCAGCCTCACTGAAGGTATCATTGTGCAGGTCAACGGCACGACGACCTTCAGCCAGGCCAATACGACCATGCGTATTTTGGGTGGTCGATTCTTCCTTTCGGGCAAAGTCGATGCCGGAACAAACACGATCACAAAGACTGGTGCGTCGGACCTGTCTCTCACGAACGGAGCTGGCGGTGCCGATCAAAACACCGCTGGCTTGTGGCGTGTTTATGGCGGTGTGCTGGAGGCCCGCACGGCATTCGGTGACTCTAACCCCCTGGGTGCCAATGCGATGGTTGAATTGAACGGCGGCTCCACCAACTACGGTCTGCGCCTCCTCACGGATGGTGACGGCACCAGCCTTGGACAGCGCATCACGACCTACGCAAACACCAATGTGCGTTTTGGCTCCAACCTCCCGGTGAGCAGCAGCAGCTTCGTCTCCTCGAGCTCCAGCCGTATCGCGGTGGATCGTGCCTTCTTGGCCAATTCGAGCTTCAAAACCGTGCAGATCAACAACGTCGAGCTCGCAGGTGCGCTTGGGCCTGCCTTCGCTTACTTCCCGATGGGGAACAATGATTCTCTTTGGATCGACGGCACCACGACCTTCAATCGCGACGCCTACATTCAGGTGGACGGCGGCCAGGGCCTGACCTTCAACGGGCTGATCTCCGGTAACGGAACGTTCAACCGCAAATCCAATGGTGGCAGCCTTTATTTCAATGCGGACAACAGCCTCGGCTACAGTGGCGGCACGTTCTTCACAGGCAACGGCCGCAACTACCTCGGCAGCCTGGAGGGTTATCAAGTGACTCTGAGCAACTCGGCGAAGCTCGGATCGGGCCATGTGTTCATGGGACCTCTTTCGATGTTCCAAATCAATGATGCGGGCAACCTTGTGAACGGCCAGAACATCTATGTGTCGGGCAATCTCAGCTGGATGGCGAACTTCAGCCTGGCCGCTAATCTGCCGCTGGAGCAGGTCCGCCTCCGCGCCAACGGCCTCGGCGGCATTCAAAACAGCCCTGCCAACTACTACCTGTCCGCCTCCAACCCATCCTCCGCAGCCCTCACCTTGGGCACGATCTACACGCAGGCGCTGAACATGCGCTCCTTGGGTGATGGCATGTGGTATCTCGGCTCCACGACCAATGGTGTCGGCGCCAATGGTGCCTATGATGCCGCCACCCTCGCCCCCGGTCTCGGCAACACCTACCGCCTCGGCGCGGGCGGCAATGCCCTCTTCCTCGGCACCAATGGTAATGCCAACGTGCTGACCGACACGGACGAGACAGCCACTGCGAGCCTCGTGATCGGCACCCCAATGACGGTCCAGAGCATGAGCCCGCTGACCTGGGGCACTGGCACGGTGGTCCTGATGCAGAATCAGAACTACACCGGAACCACCTTGGTGAACACCGGCAGCACGCTCGACATCCGGGGCACCCTGACCACCTCCAGCATGGAAGTGTATGGCACGGTGAACGTGGCGGGCGAGGCCGGATCCTTCATCAATCCGAACAGCTTTACGAACATCCCGGTGACGCTGCGCCCCGGTTCTACGCTTCGCTTTGACAACACTTCCGCTGGTGTGCTGCCGGTGACCGACACCACGGGCCGCTGGGATGACACCACCGGGCTGTCGATGAACAACTCCATCCTGCGCCTTCAGGGCAATCCGGCGGTGGAAGTCGTCGAAACCGTCGGTGCCATCACCGCCAACCAGGGCACGAACCAGATCCAGGTGGTGCGTGGTGTGATCGGCCGCGGCACCGAGCTGCGCACCCCCAGCATCACCCGGGTGGGTAATAGCACGGTCCAGTTCACGCATAACGGCAGCCAGTTGGGCTCGGATGAACGTGTGATCATCACCGGCACTGCTCCCACGGTGACCAATGGCATGGTGGCTCCTTGGATGGTCAGCGCCTCGGACATTCAATTCCTGACCTACAATACGGACGTGGGATTCACGATTGCCGGTTTTGACCGGGTGCAGGGAGCCGCAACGCTGGCAACCACGCTGTCCGCTCCGAACGACCGGACTTTCGTGAATGGTGCCGTCATTTTGAACAATGCCGACCTGGCGACCTACGGCCTGAGGATTGATGCCGATGTCAACCTTAACACCGCAACCCTTGCCACCGACACCACCAATAGGTTGATCATCGGAAGCGGCGGTCTCCTTGTGAACGGTGCTCGCACGGTCCAGACGGGCCTCTGGGGCGGTGTCAGCGGCACGGATGAGTTGATCATCTACAATAACAACACGCTCAACGTCGGCATCCTGGCCAACAACACCACCTCCGGCCGCATCAAGGCCGCCAACATCACCAAGATGGGCGCTGGAACCTTCCAGATTCTCTCCGAGCAGCCTGGCTTCAGCGGTAATATCAGTGTCCAGCAGGGTGCTCTGCAATTCCAGTGGACGGGAACTTCGGCCACGCACATGACCTCCCAGATGGGTGGTGTTGGCGGTGACATCATTCT
>CALMTT010000504.1 GCA_937872615.1 uncultured Verrucomicrobiaceae bacterium
CCCGCACGGAGGCGATCGGCCTCGGAGCCACGACGACCGATGACGATGCCGGGGCGGGCGGTGTGCACGTCGACCCGGAGGCGGTCACGGGTGCGCTCGACCTCGACACGGCTGATCGCGGCGTGCGGCAGCTGCGTCATGAGGAAGTCGCGGATCTTCCAGTCCTCGATGACGTTGTCGACGTACTCCTGGCGGCTGGCGAACCAACGCGACTTCCACTCGGTGGTCACACCGAGGCGGAAGCCGTAGGGGTTGACCTTCTGGCCCATCAGTCCTCGTCCTTCTTCTCGGTCTCGGGGGCCATGGAATAGACCCAGCCGTCACCAGCAGCGAAAATGATCTGCTTTTTGCCATTCACGTCGAGTGAGTTCGGGCTGGACCAGGAGCAGTGAAGCACGCGGCTGGAGGCGATGTGGTCCTGCTCGCCGAGGAGGGTGCCGTCTTCCGCATTCAGCATGATGAAGCTCGGCGAATCAGGCGCGGGAATGTTCGTGTGTGTCCAGTCCACGCCGTTGCAGGTGGGGACGAAGACCTTGCCATCGACGACGAGGGGGAAGCCGGCGGTGGCGTTGTGCTGGAACACACCGAGCTCTTTATACATGTCATACACCCAGAGGATGTCGGCATCAGTTTTGCCCGGGGCGATCGGCGCGGTGTTTTTGCCGTCTTTGTCGAGCGGGGCCATGAAGGTGGCCTCGTCTTGCATGCCCTGATTGCCATCGCTAAGACCTTTCACGTCCATGCAGATGATCTGGCAGCGGTTCCCGGGCACGTAGGCCTTGTCACCGACAATGGTGGGGCTGGCGCAGATGCCGAGGTATTCCCAGTCATTGACCTTGCCGGTGCCCATCTTCGGGGAGACGAGCTGCCATTTGAAGTCGCCGGTGTACTCGTCGAAGACCATGACGATGCCGCGGTCGCCCGCGTGCTTGTCATCGCGAGGAGACTCGTTGTTGGTGCCGACATAGACCTGGCCATTGGCGATGACGGGCGTGCCGTAGGTCTGCGAGCCGAGCTTGGCGACCCAGAGACAGTTCTTGGTCGTGCTCATGTCGATGTCCTCGGCACCGGGAGCCTTGTTGGCGGTCTCGGCGTTGGGACGAAGACGTCCGGCTTCTTTCGGCGCGGCCTTGGGGCCGTATTTCTTGCCGGGCTCGAAATCGGTGGGCAGTCCTTTTTCATCGGACACCATGTTTCGCGTGTTGCTGCCGCCCCACTGGGAGTAGTCAGCAGCGTGAAGCGTGGCGGACAAAGCCAGCGCGAGGAGGAGGGTGGGTTTGGTGGTCATGGAAAAGTGTAAAATCAGAGGTCAGACGTTAGAACTGGATCAGTTCGGGGTGACGCTGAGGTTGTCGATGTACATGCGGCGCTGGTTGAGCGGGGTGAAGCCGAAGAGGCCCGGAGAACCGCTCTGGTGCACGCGGGGCACTTTGACCTCGATGGTCCAGGCATCGGGCTCGGCGGCACCTTTTTCCCACACCTTGGCCTTCACGACGCCGGAACCGTCAGCGGCGGCATCGACACGTGTTTTGAGGGTGTACCATTTGTTGGCGGTGAGCTTGTAGGCTGTCTCCTGCTTGAGGCGCTCAAGGTTGGAGGAGACCTCGAGTTTGCCTGCGTTGCCGCGGAGGCAGATCAGGTAGCGCTGATGGATGAAGCCGATGTCGGACTTCGAGCGGACATTGCCCTCGGTGAGCACGTCGGCCTGCATGGTGTAGTTCTTCAGGTGCGAAGGGGCGATGAAGACGCTGGCACGCTGGAAGAGCAGGCGGTCGAAGCTCTTGCCGAAGACCTTGTTGCCATCCTTTTCCATGACCTGGAACTTGAAGCGGGCACCAATCCAAGGAAGCGGCGGGTAGGCGAACTTGTAGGCAGGGTTGTTCTGCGGATCGACGGGGAACTCCTCGCTGAGCGTGTAGCCCTCGAAGTCCTCAGTGATCGGCAGATTTTTCAGTGCACGACCGCGGATGGTGCCGAAGAGCCCGTCTGGAGCGGTGCCTTTGAAGGCTCCGGCGCTGATTTTGGCGTCGGGAGCGACGACGAGCTCGCCCGCGTCGTTGAATTTCGCGTCCATGGTGGCTTTCACCTTCGCGGTCGGCGGAATAAAGGACTCCCACTTCACACCCTTGATGTCGTTTTCGACGACGAAGCCGTTCGCATCGACGCTGCGAATGCGGAAGGCCTGCTTTTCACCGGCCATGATGACCGTTTCCGCAGGAATGACCTGCAAGGCAACCGCTTTGCCCGCCTTCGGGATCTCGACGACCGGTGCCGCGTCCGTTTTGATACCACTGTTCGGGATCGGGAAGGTGTAGAGCTTCTCGGTCGTGGTCACATAGAGCACGCCATCGCATACGGAGGGAGCGCCGAGGCACTCGCCTTCGAGGGCGATTTCTTGGAGGATCTCGCCGTCTTTTTCGCCGGGCTTGATGACGACGAGCTTGCCAGTCATCATGGGGCAGTAGAGCAAGCCATCGACAAAGAGCGGCGAGGAGTGCAGGTTGGCATTGGAAAGCTTCTTCTTCCAAAGTTCGGCGCCGGTGTTGGCGTTGATGGCGAAAAGCTCGCCGCCGTCGCTGAGCTGGTAAATTGTGTCGCCGACGACCACAGGCGAGGAACTCGTCGCGCCGATGGCGAAGCGCCAAAGCTCGGCGGAAGGCTCCAGCGTGGCCGATTCGGTGGCTGGGGGCACGGGCGCGGTGAGCTTGGTGGGGAGCTTCAGGGCGATCATGCGGCCTTTTTCACTGCTATCGACGTTTTCGTCGTTGTGGATGGCGATGAGTTTGTCACCGCCGTGGAGCACGACACTCGGATTCACACCGTTTTTGCAGAAGGGGAACTTCCAGTAGGGCTTTCCGTTCCGCGTGTTCACGCAGACGATGTGGCCGCAGCCAGTGGTGTAGTAGCCCACACGCTTGCCATCGCGGGTCTCCAGGACCGGCGTGGAGAAGGAGCTGTCCACGGGCGGTGAGACCCCCGGCAGGGACCACCAGACGAGCTCACCAGTCTTTTTGTCGAAACCATAGATGCGGTCGGCGGCAGGGCCATCCGCGCCCCAATTGGAGAAGATGTAATGCACCAGCACGTTGTCCCCTTCGATCACAGGGCTGCCGACGCGGCTGTTCGGGAAGGTCATGCGGCCCAGATCCTCCATGAGCGGCTTCTCAAACACGAGTTTGCCGTCGAACTCGAAGCAGTAAAAGGTGCCCGCGTTGCTGACGAGGTAGATGCGCTTCGTCTCCGGGTCGATGGTCGGTGCGCCGATGGAGTAGCGGTTGTAGATCGAATCGCTCAGGTAGTCCGGCAGTTCATGCTCCCAGAGCTTCTTGCCGGTCTTCGCATCGAGGCAGGTGAGCAGTTCGATGAGATCCGTGGTCTCGCCTTTGTAGCCCCAAAGGATCACTTTACCGTCACAAATGACCGGCGTGCCGCGGCTGCGGGCTGCGTAGGTCCACGCGGGGGCATCGGCGAGCTTGCCCGCGCCGGTGTAGTGCTCGAGGGAGACGCCGTTTTGCAACGGGCCGCGCCAATTGGTCCAGTCGTTGGCAAGGAGAGCAGGCGAAAGCGCCAAAGCGGCGGCGAGGGTGAGGTGGAGACGTGGTTGCATGAAGGAGAGAAAGGGACAGTGGAAGATCAAAAGGGCAGGCGCAGCGGCAACGCGTTTTTCATCCTGTTCGCACGGGACATGCGTCCTCCGGCCACGAAGGAAAGCCGCCTCAGGAAAAACGAGCGGCAGGACGAGCCTCTTTCGAGCGAGGTTGCACCGCTCGGAGACAGAGACGCTCACCTCATATCAAAGGGTGGTGCGACGCACCAACACGACCAGTACAATCAGCACTACAATGGGCAGCACCGCACACTGCAGGTAATGGAACGCATCATCCCCGCTCGTCAGGCGGGTGATCTCACGAGCTTTTTGAGCCTCGTAGATGGATGTGCTCATCAAGAGAATATGCATATTTGCTTATAGCTAGCCCAGCAAACGGCTTATCACGCTCAAGATCTTTCAATCCATACACCTAACATTCAAACTGAATTTTAAATTTGAAATCATCAAAACGCCTAGTTTCGACAACCCATCAACTCCACCCCATGCCACGCTCTCGCTAGGTGGCCTCAGCAACCAGCGTCCTTATGTGTTGTCGAACCGCCGCAGCAAGGTTCTCCAAGTTTCGCAAAGCAACCGCCACAGTCCTAGCCGTGCCGAACCTCATGCCAGGCACCACAACATGCTATCGATCCGAGGAAAAAAAGAAGCGGCGTCCCGGTCTGGGACGCCGCTCGGAGGGAAACAGGAAGACTTACGCTGCTTCGTCGATCTTCACAGCTTTGTAGCCGCCAATGCTCTTGAAGTAGAGCAACAGGAGCAGGTAGATGGCAGCCATGGTTGCGGGGATGTAGGCATCCGCCTTCAGCGTGGCGCGGTCACCAGCCTGGTCGGCTTCGACGACGGTCTTTTGCTGCGGGGTCTTCTCTTTGGCTTCCTTGGCGGCGGCCAGCTTGGTTCCATCAAGGCCGAAGACTTCAGTGGATTTCAGATTGAGGAAGGAACTCGGCGTGGCGGCCTTGTATTCCGTATACAGAGCAGCGTCAGCCTTGTTGAGGGCTTCACCGGCAAAGCGATCCTTGCAGTAGCCGAGACCGGGGCCGCCGATGATGCCAGCGGAGAGCATGCCGATGCCACCCATGATGGACATGGCCACAGCGCCGGACTGCGGGAAGCGGTCGCCGACGACAGCGAGCATCGTGGGCCAGAAGAAGGTCTTGCCGACGGCGTAGATGCCAAGAGCCACGAGGGCGACGGTGAAGGTTTGCATGCTGCTGGCGAGCACGAGGCCGACAGCGGCGATCACAGCGCAAACGAGCAGCAGGCCGACCGGAGAGAGTTTGAGGGTGTTTTCGATCCAGTGGGCGCAGAAGCGCAGGCCAAACATGATGGCCGAGGTCCAGATGAAGAGGTACTTGCCCTGCTCGGAGGTGAAGAGGTTGCCGGTGATGTTTTGAATCCAACCGTCGGTGCCAAGTTCAACCGCGCCAACGAGTGCGTGGACGACAAAGAGCACGAAGAGAAGAATCGAGCCGAGAGAGAACTTGGTAAGCACCGCAACGGCGATGAGCATGATGCCGCCGATGGCGTAGCCAATGACCTTGGCATTGTCAGGGGCGAAGGCTTTGGCGATGTCGCCGAAGAAGTTGGCGAGCAGGTAGCAGGCAACGAGAGCGCCGAGGATGCCGACGGGCTTGAGCATGCTCACGAAGCTGGCTCCTTTTTCAGCAGCCTCGGATTTCGGGAACTTCTGACCCATGAACATGATCGCGTAGAGCACGGTCGGGACGAGGTAGAGGGCGAGCTGGGTCTTCCAGCCGATCTGCATCTTGTCATCGAGCACCCAGCCGGCGACGGAGCCGAGCACCATGCCAGCAGGCCAGGAGGCGTGCAGGATGTTGAGGTAGTGCGTGCGGTTCTCGGGGAAGAGGGTGGCCACCAGCGGGTTGGCGACGGCTTCGAGCGTGCCGTTCGCGTAGGCGAAGATGAACATGCCCCAGAACAGGAAGTCATAGGCGTTGCTCGGCGAGCTGGCACCAAAGGTGACGAAGGCGGAAAGGATGTGGCAGACGAGGGCGAGGGCCACCAGCTTGCCGTAGCCGATTTTGTCCACGATCAGACCGCCGAAGATGATGCCGAAGCAGAAGCCGGAGAAACCAGCGCCACCGATCGCGCCGAGCTGGGCGCCGGTGAAGCCGAACTCCTTGCCCCAGTTGTCAAAGATGCCGCCACGGATGGCGAAGCCGACGCCGGCGGCCAGGATGGCCATGAATCCGGCCCAGAGGAGTCTCATTCGATTGTTTTCGCTGCTCATAGAGGTGCGTTTGAGTGTGGTTGGTGTGTTGTCTGTGTTTGGGGAGGTTCGGGAAAGCGCGTGTTTTAGGGGCCGCCTATCACCACGACAAGGAAAAAATACCCGGATTCGTGAGCCGGAGGTAAAAGTTGCCCCTCCCGCCCCCGTCCGGGAGTGGACGCCGGGGCCTTTTCCGTCATGAGTCCGGCATGGAGTGCCCTCATTGCGAGTTTCCGCTCGATCCCGGCTCAAACCGCACCTGCCCGAAGTGCGGGACGGAGGTGCGTGGCATGATTTTCCAGGGCCTGCTGGAGGTCGATGTGGCCCACAGCGGCGAGACTTGGGATGTGGCGCGGGAAAAAATCATCCGCGCCGTGAATGAGGCCATGCTCCATGGCCACAGCGGGGTGAAAATCATCCACGGCTGGGGCGCGAGCACCGGTCGCTCCGTGCTTTCAGGTCTCGCGGTGACCTTGCTGCGAGGCTTTGCCCAGCGTTACGGCGGTCGGCTCTCGCCGGACAAGCATAATCCCGGGGCGCACGTCCTCTGGCTCAATCGTTGAATGTTCCACCCATCAGCACGCGACGTCGCTCGTCCTTGGGCAGTGGTTTCAGCTTCTCCACCGCGGCGTAAAAAGCCTCCACATCGCCGTGGCTCTCGCGCAGGAGCCGTTCAAAGCCAGGCACGAGGTCGTGGTAAGTCGCCAGCGTGTTCAGGCGGGCGTTGTTCCAGGTGATCTTGATATCCGCACCGCTCTTTGCATCGATCGCCTTGTCCTTCACGCCGAGGCTGGCAAGACGTGCCTGCAGCCGGGATAGCAGCGCGTTCTTCTGCTCCAGCGTGTGCCCCGGCGTGGCGTAGAGCTTTTTCAGCTCCTGCCGCGTGCCGAGAGCCAGCGAGATCATCGCGCGATCCCGCTTCAAATGCGCCTCATACTTCCGCAACTCCACTCCCCTGCCCTTCGAGCGGAGCCACTGGCGCACTGCCGCCTCCGCGTTCGCGGTGGCAAAGGCTTCATTAAAGTCCGTGTCGCCGGGAATGAAGAGCCGCGCATGCGTCAGCTCGTGGAAGATGAGCTCGGCAAACTCCGCCTCGCTGCGGTGGATGCAGGTGTTCAGCAGCGGGTCTTTGAAAAAGCCGAGCGTCGAATAGGCCTCGACACCCGCGGCGAAGACATCATGCCCCGTCGCCTTCAGCGACAGCACCTCTTTGCGAGCATCTTCCTGGTCAAAGAAGCCGCGGTAGGACAGGCGACCCACAAACGGATACCACCACTGCTTCGGCTCCACGCTGAAAGGCTCCGCCGCATACACCACCCACACGACGTAGGGCCGCTTCAGGTCCGAATAGGTGCCAAAACTCTCCGCAGGCAGCTTCAGCGTCGTTTTCGCATACTCACGCAGTTCGAGAGCCAGGCGCAGTTTGGCCTTCACGGCCTCATTCTCCGCTGGATCGGCCAAAACAGCCTCCACCGGCCGCTGGCTACGCCAGATCTCCGTCTGCCCGCGCATCGCCTGCGAGTAAAAACCCACCGTGCGGCACGAGCAGAGCAGCAAGGCGCACGCCAGCAGGGCATGCCTGAGAAGCGGAAAAGTCATGCGCCATCGTAGAAGGCCGCCACGCGATTGAAAAGGCCCTTGTGACCAAACCGTATCCCTCCCCGTCATGAACGTCCCTGCCCCCATCAACCGCCGTGAGATGCTGCGCCAGTCCTGCGCAGGCTTTGGCATGCTGGCGCTGCATGGCTTGCTCGGCTCGGAGGCCTCCGCAGCCTCGCTGAATCCGCTCGCGGCGAAGCAGCCGCACTTCCCGGCCAAGGCGAAGCGCATCATCTTCCTTCTGATGAAGGGCGGGCCGTCCCAGGTGGACACTTTCGACCCGAAACCGCTGCTCGACCGCGACCACGGCAAGCCGCCGCCCTTTGCGCTGCCTCGCGTGACCTTCGCGAAGACCGGCAACCTGCTCCGCTCGCCCTGGAAATTCCGCCAGTATGGTCAAAGCGGCCTGCCGGTGAGTGATCTCTTCCCGCATGTGGGCCAGTGCGCCGATGAGTTGTGCGTCATCCGCTCCATGCACGGCACGAATCCCGCGCACGGCGGCGCCTTGCTGAAGCTCCACACCGGCAGCGATACCTTTGTGCGTCCCAGCATGGGTGCCTGGGTCAGCTACGGCCTCGGCACCGAAAACACCGACCTGCCCGCGTTCCTCACCATCTGCCCTACGCTCGCCCACGGTGGCGTGAACAACTGGGGCAGCGCCTTCCTGCCCGCCTGGTGCCAAGGCACACCGCTGGGCAATGCCAGCGTCAGCGCCGAGCAGGCCGTGGTGCGTCACATCAAGAACCCACGCACACCCACGCCACTGCAGCGCCTGCAGCTCGACCTCGCCTCCGACCTCAACCACCGCCATCTCGAGGCCGCCGGCAGCAACGCGGCCCTCGAAGCCCGGATCGAGTCCTTCGAACTCGCCTTCCGCATGCAAAGCAGCATGCCGGAGATCCAGGGCATCGAAGGCGAGACCGAGGCCACCAAAAAACTCTACGGCCTCGACGATCCCGTCACCGCCAACTTCGGCCGCCAGTGCCTCATGGCCCGTCGTTTCGCCGAACGTGGCGTGCGCTTCATCCAGGTCACGCACAGCGACAGCTTTGTGCAGTGGGATCAGCATGGCGATCTGCTCAAAGGACACACCAAAAACGCCGCGGAGGTGGACAAGCCCATCGCCGGCCTGCTTCGCGATCTCCGCGCCCGCGGCCTGCTCGATGACACGCTCGTGCTGTGGGGCGGCGAGTTTGGCCGCACGCCCGTGGCGCAGGGCACCGATGGCCGCGATCACAACCCGCACGGCTTCACCATGTGGATGGCCGGTGGCGGTGTGAAGGGCGGCATGGCCTACGGCGCCACCGACGACTACGGCTACTACGCCGCCGAGAACAAGGTCCACATCCACGACCTCCACGCCACCATCCTGCACCTGCTCGGCATGGACCACGAGCGCCTCACCTACCGCTACGCCGGCCGTGACTACAAGCTCACCGACCTCGCCGGCAATGTGGTGAAGGACATCATCGCGTGATGCGTGAATCCGTGAAGGGCACCGAACGTGGCTCACCCATCACTACTCAAGCATCACTCAGATAACCGCTCGCATCTCCCCATGCGTGGCTTATGGGCGTGAATGCCTTTCCAAAGCCTCGGCCTCGCGCCGCAAATCCTCGCTGCCATTCAAGACGCCGGTTACACGGAGCCCACGCCCATCCAGGCCGCCGCCATCCCCGCGGTGCTCTCCGGTAGCGACGTGATCGGCATCGCGCAAACGGGCACGGGCAAGACCGCGGCCTTCACGCTGCCCATTCTGACCAAACTCACCGAAAAGCCTCTCGCCCCTGACCAGCGCAGCCACACCCGCGTGCTCGTCCTCGCCCCCACGCGCGAGCTCGTGGCTCAGATCGAAGAAAACGTGCTCGCCTATGCCAAGCACCTCCCGCTCAAGATCGCCAAGGTCTATGGCGGCGTCGGCGAAAAGCCCCAAAAGGATGCCCTCCGTGCTGGCAGCGACATCGTCATCGCCTGCCCGGGACGCCTGCTCGACCTTATGGGCCAGCGCTGCGCCGATTTCTCCAAGCTCGAATACCTCGTCCTCGATGAGGCCGACCGCATGCTCGACATGGGATTCCTGCCGGACATCCGCCGCGTTGTTCAGCAACTACCGAGGAAGCGCCAGACGCTGCTCTTCTCCGCCACGCTCTCGAAGGAGATCGAGTCCCTGACCCATGAATTCCAGCATGCCCCGAAGACGGTGCAGATCGGCAAGCGTTCGAACCCTGCGGAAACCGTCACGCAGCACATCTACGAACTGCCGAAGCATTTGAAACTGCCGCTCCTTTCTCATCTGCTGAAGGATGACGCGCTGCAGATGGTGCTCGTCTTCAGCCGCACGAAGCACGGAGCCGATAAAATCGCCCGCAAGCTGGAGCAGACCGGCGTGAAGTGCGCCACACTGCATGCGAACCGCTCGCAAAACCAGCGTTTGAAGGCCCTCGATGACTTCAAGGCAGGACGCGTCCGCGTGCTCGTCGCCACGGACATCGCCGCTCGCGGCATTGATGTGGACGGCATCTCCCACGTCATCAATTTCGACTTCCCGCACGTCGTTGAGGACTACGTCCACCGCATCGGCCGCACCGGCCGTGCCCAGGCCATTGGCGATGCCATCAGCTTCGTCTCCTCGGATGAAATGGACGACCTGCGCAAATTGGAGCGCTTCATCGGCCGCGGCATCACGCGGAAGCGGGCGGAAAACTTCGACTACAAAGCCTCCCCGCAGTCCCTCGACCAGGAGCCCGACCGCTCCGAGCGCCGCCACCAGCATCAGCAGCGCCGTCCGCAGAATCAGCAGCAGCAGCGCCACCCCGGCCAGAGACGCCATGGCGACCGCCCCAAGTCCCCGCAAGGCCCCAACCAAGGCGGCCAGCCGCAAGGGCGCTCCGGCGGTGGTCAGTCGACATCCCGCTCCAGTGGTGGCCAGCCCCAGTCCCGCTCCGGCGGTGGCCAATCCCAAGGCCGCCCCGGTGGCGAGCAGCCGAAAGCCGCCCCCGCCAAGCGCAAAAGCTTCTGGGGCCGCCTCACCGGCCGCTGATCCGCCCGCGCCGTATCCGGGGCATTCCTGCCCCGTTTCCCTCGGGGCCTAGCCTACACCCGCTCATGCCTGATCCGGGCTTCGTTTTGGTCATTTTGCACCGCGCAGGTGACAGCACGCGGCCTCGTTCTACCCTCCGCGCCTCATGTCCCCTGCCCTTCAGTATCTCGACGCCAGCCAGAACCTGCTCCACCGCGTGCGCGAGCAGCTTCCCCTCATCCAGCAGACCGCCGCACTGTTTGCCCGGACCATCCTCGACGGGCAGATGGTCCACGTCTTCGGCTCCGGCCACAGCCGCATCCTCGTCGAGGAAATGTGGCCGCGTTACGGCTCCTTCCCCGGCTTCAATCCCATCGTCGAGCTCTCCCTCACCTTTCACAACCTCGTCGTCGGAGCCAATGGCCAGCGTCAGGCCATGTTCCTCGAAAACGTCAGCGGCCTCGCCGCCCGCATCCTGCGGAATTTCGACCTCAAACCCGGCGATAGCGCTCTCGTCATCTCCAGCAGCGGCTGCAATGTCGTCCCCGTCGAGATGGCCGAGGAGTTTCAGCGGCGCGGCGTGAAGGTCGCCGCCATCATCAGCACCACCCACAGCCAGGCCAGCACCAGCCGCCACCGCGACGGCAAGAAGCTCCAGGACTTCGCCGACATCGTGCTCGACACCGGCGCCCCCGTTGGCGATGCCATGATCAAGATCGACGGCCTCGACACCCCCGTCGCCCCCGGCAGCACCGTCGGCGGCTGTTTGCTCGTCAATGCCATCAAGGCCGAGGTCGCCGACCTGCTCACGAAAGCCGGTCAACCTCCCAAAGTCCTCACCGCCGGAGCCGTCGTCGGCCCCGCCAAAGCCACCGAGCTCTTCGAAGCCGCCTACGACGAACACGCCCGCCGCATTGCACGCTACTACGCTCAGTTGGGCACGTGAAGCTTACTGCGCGGAGCTCTTCGTGCCGTTTTTGCCGGGCGGGAAGAACTCGATGGTGACGCCTTCTTTGCGGAAGGACTTCTTCACCTCGTCGGCGAGCTGCTCGTAGCTGCGCTCGCGGAGGAGGTGCTTCTTCACGGCGGCCTCGCTTTCGGCATCGGTCTTCACGTTTTCGACCTCGCGCAGAAAGGCGATCATGTTCGCGGCATCGCCTTTGCCATCGAGGTGGTAGAAGAAGTAGGTCATGAGGCCGGCGGAGCCGTAATTCTCCAGCGCCATGCCGTCCTTGCCCAGTGCCTCGGCCCAGCGGCGGCCGTCGATGGTCATGAGTTCCTCCAAATCGATCATCATGAAGGTCTTGTTCCCGCGGCCCATGTTCTCGGCGTAGGCCTTCACCTGGCGGTTGAGGCCGATGAGGCTGAACTTGCCGTTGCTGTTGTATTCAAGCATCTCGACGTATTCGGCGCTGCCCTCAATGAACCACGTGGGCAGCACGGGCAGCCAGTGATTCATCATTTGATGCGTGATCTCATGGATGAGCGTGCCGTTGTCCTGCGCATTCGGATTTTGCTCAAGAGTGACGCGAGTGCCCACGAGGCGCACGCCGAGGCTGCTGAGCGGGACCATCAGCGCTTTTTTCCCGCTCATGTAAACGCCGGCGGAGCCTTCGATGGCACCGGCCTCCATGTAATCGGCCTTGTTGGTGAAAAGACGGGCCTGGAAGATCTCGCGCAAGCGCTCGGGCTTGGGTTTCAAGTCGAGCGGGAGCTGGCAGTTCAGCTCGTAAGTGGCCTCGAACATGCGGCCGAACTCGCGCACGACGTTCGAGCCGAGCTTTGAATCACACACGAATTCGTAATGCGGGCTGCGATAGACGAACTCGCGCTTTTCCTCGTCCTCGCGGGCCACAACGACCTCGGGCTTGTCGACGAGCGAGATGGTGCGCGGCCATTCTTTGAGCGCGGCGCTGGTCTTTTCACCCGCGGCGGCGGGAGCGGCAGAGGCCTGCGTTTTGATGAAGGCCTGGTCCTCGGCGCTGAGCCGGGCCAGCGGCACATCGAAGGTGCTGCCATTCGCCATGCGGATCTTCACAGCCTCAGCCGTGGCACTGACGAAGGCAGCCTCGATCTTGCGACCGTCCGTGCTGGTCCAGGTGCGGAGGGCGCTCTGGGCGAGAGCGGAGGTGGCGGCCAACAGGACAAGGAGAGGGATTTTCATGGTCGGAAGGGCTGCATGCTAACGAATCGCCCGCGAACTGGCGAGCAACTTTGCACCGTGAGGGTGGTTTGCACGCCACATGATGACCGATCGACGCTCAAGCCTTGCCAATCGCCCTTCGCATGGAAAAATGCCTGCCATGCGTCCTCTGGTCGTCCTCTTTGCCCTCAGCCTCTCCCTTGCCGCCCAGAACGGTGAACCACCCGCTCCGCCGAAGAATGGTGAGCCCCCTGCCCCGCCGCCGCGTCGCGAGGGCGAGCGTCGTGGCCCTCCGGGCATGATGGGCGGCAGCAGCAGCGGCATGCGCCCTCCGGCCGGCTTTGAGAAACTGAGCGAGGAGGAGCGCAAACTGATGCGAGAGGCCTTTGAAAAGGCCTGGAAGGATCCAAAGGTCGTCGAGGCCCGTGATCAGGCATTGCGAGCGAATGAAAACGTGCGCCGCGTGCTGCACGACGCCATCAGCAAGGAAGATCCGAAGGTGGCGGCGCTGCTCGAAAAGATGAAGCCGCCGTTTGAGACCGATGACCGCGGCTTCCCCATCCTGCCGCGGCCTGATTCGCCCGATTTCGTGAAGGTGGCGAATGCCCGCCTCGGCGCGGAAATGATGTCGATGGCCAAACCGGGCAAGCAGGAGGACACGCGGCGCTTTCATGAGCGGATCATGCAACTCCCGCGCATGAAGGAAGCGATGGCCGCCCTCGAAACGACGCCTCCCGCCGATCGTCTCGAGGCCCTGCGGAAGATCCGCGATCTCTATCGCCAGCTCGTGGGTGAGGAATTCGCCCGCTTCCGCAAGCTGCGTGAGGAAGGCGGCGGCGATCCGAATCGTCCGCCGAAGCAGCAGTGAGACATTCTCACATGCCAGTGAGAGGCTGGCTGCCCTTGGGGTCAAAGAAAAGCAGCCCGCTGGGATGCACGCCGATGAAGGCGTAGGTATCGTCGATCTTTTCCTCGGGCACTACGACGCGGAACAGGCGGTTGATGAAAACGCCGGAGTCCGGCAGGCGGCCGGTGATGACGGCATCGACCTTGGTCTGAAGGCTGCCCTCCGGCCATGGCACACCTGCGGTCTGGCCCACGAGGTAGGTCTGCACGATGCGCTCGGCATGGCGGCGGACCTCACGGCGCCTGGAGCTGGTCAACTCCTCAATCTGAGGGCCGACCAGCATCACCGCCAGCAGGGTGCCGGAGAGGATTTTCAGCCAGCGCTCGAGGCTGACGCCAAAGTAGATCTGAGGTGGTGGGAGTGCGCGTGTCATGACAGCGGGAGCAGGTCGGGAGGGTTCCTTTTGTGAGACGCTTCAAAGTTATGTCAGGAATCCTTTATGCCTTGTAAGGACTTTCTAATTCCGTTTAACCCATCCTGATCACTTACAGCGGTGGAAAAAAGCTGGCAGAAAGGCTGAGTCTCCGCGTTCATGCGGCTCTCCATCCATGAAACGCCGACTCCTCGCTCCGCTCCTGCTTCTCGCCGCCGTGCTCTCCGCGGTCACTTTTGCCGCTCCTGGTGCCGCCAAGCGCAAAATCCTCTTCTTCACAAAATCGAGCGGCTTCGAGCACAGCGTGATCTCGTGGAAAAAAGGCCAGCCGAGCCATGCCGAAAAGGTGCTGCTGGAGCTCGGCGCGAAGAACGGCTGGGAGTTCGAGTTCAGCAAAGACGGCTCGAAGTTCAGCAAGGAGTATCTGGCGCAGTTCGACACCGTCATGTTCTACACCACGGGCAATCTGCTTGAGCCCGGCACCGACGGCCAGCCGCCAATGACGGCCGAGGGCAAGCAGGCACTGTTTGATTTCGTGAAGAGCGGCAAGGGCTTCGTCGGCACACACAGCGCCAGCGATACCTTCCACACGAACAACGAGTCGAAGAAAGGCCCCGATCGCTATGTGAACCACGGCGAGCAGGCCGATTCGTATGTGCGCTTCCTCGGCGGCGAGTTCATCAAGCACGGAGCGCAGCAAGAAGCGCGTAACACGGTCGAGAATCCGAAGTTCCCCGGCTTCGAAAACATCGGCAAAGACTACGGCTTCATGGAGGAATGGTATTCGCTGAAGGACTTCACGCCGGACATCCACGTGCTCAGCGTGATCAACAACCCGCCGATGACCGGCAAAGAGTATGAGCGCCCGGCTTATCCGAGCACCTGGGCCCGCAAAGAAGGCGATGGCCGCGTGTTTTACACCGCCATGGGCCATCGCGAGGACGTGTGGACGAACCCCACTTTCCAGAGCATCCTCATCGGCGCTCTCAATTGGGCGAATGGTGATGTGAAGGCGGAAATCTTCCCGAATCTCAAAGAGGTCGCGCCGCAGGCTTACACCAATCCGCCCTTCGTCGAGCCTCCGCCGCCGAAGCCTGCGAAGAAGTGATTTGAGCAGGTCAAAGAAGGCATTGCACGACGCAAAGCTCACGGCTAGGAGCCAGCATGGAAAAATCCTCCAAAGCTGTTCTCACTGACCTCCAATCTCTCGATACCGCCGCCCTGAAAGCCCGCCTCGGCGAGCTCCGGAGGTATCTTTGACGTCCCGAGACTACGCGATGAGCTGGCGATGCTCGAAGACCGCATGGGCGCTCCCGGTTTCTGGGACAACGCCAACGCGGCCAAGAAGTCGATCGACCGCTCCAATGTGATCAAAAAGAAGATCATCCCGCTCGAGCAGCTCGAAGGCCGGGCGAATGACTTCGACGGCCTCATCGACCTCGCCAAGGAGGCCGGTGACATGGACACCTGGCGTGAGGTGCAGGATGAGCACACAAAGCTCGTCAAAGACGTGGGCGATTTCGAGCTCCAGCAGCTTCTCAGCGGCCCGTTTGACCGCGGAAACGCATTCCTCACCATCCACAGCGGCGCTGGCGGCACGGAAGCCTGCGACTGGGCGGACATGCTCCTGCGCATGTATCAGCGCTGGTGCGATCGCCGCGGCTTCAAGGTCGAAATGATCGACTTCCAGGCGGGCGACGAGGTGACCGTCCGGATCCACGTCGACGCGTTCTTCGCCCCGGCGCCCTACCGGCTCACCCCGTCGGTCGCGCGGGCGGGGTCGGGTGCCGACACGCTGGACCTGCGCGAGGACCTGCTGCACTTCTACATCCACGCGTTCCGCACGACCGGCGGCCTGGTCGACCTCCCCCACGACTTCGAGATCGAGCGGGGATGAGCGGGATGCTGGAGCAGTCGCCGCCGACGGTGCCGCCGCCGCCCCGGCCGGTGCG
>CALMTT010000505.1 GCA_937872615.1 uncultured Verrucomicrobiaceae bacterium
TTGTCTCCATTCCAGTCCACAAACACATTCACCCGAGCTGTGCTGCCGCTCAAAGAAGCCGCCGTGATCGTCATCGGCACCGCGAGCGTCGTCGCGCTGCCCACCGTGAAGGAAGGCATCGTCAGGTCTTCGTCATCCGTTCCGGTGGTGTCGTCCAGAGAGGCTCCGGCATCAGAGAAATCCCCCTCCGCATCGGTGGCCGCCGTGCCGATGCGGATGGCGGAGTTCGCCGTCTGCGACGCAGCGGAGCCGAGACCAAAGAAGTGGTCTCCGAAGTCCAGCGCACACGTTTCAGCAAGCAGCGGCGTGAAGCCCATCGGATGCACATCAATGCCAAGATAGCTCAGGGCGGCCATGTTCATCGCCGTGGCCTTGCCGGAGGCATTGTAGGTCGGCGCGGCCGTCATGTCCGTGGCGGTCAGCCACATGCCTGCGTTGCTAAAAAACTCGAGACCGCGCCAGTCGGCGTCCAGCGAAAAGGTGGGCCACAAGGTGCGGTCATTGATGCGTGTGCAGTCCAGCGTGAGGCGGAAGCGAACCGTTTTAGCCGTGGTATCCTCTGTGACTGAAAGCAGCTTCACATCCGAGGCATTGGCCCCTCCTGGCAGACTCGACACGAGCAGATAACCCGGAGTGGACCAGCTATTGCCATGCTGCAGGCTGTTCTCCACGAAGACATTCACCTTGGGATTCGCCCGGTCATAGCCGTCGATGTACACCATGGCATAGCGCTGCACCGGAGTCTGAAGCGGCAGCGGCCCTGTGTTGATCATGAACCAGACACCGTCTGCACGCACCCCGGTGGCGTTGATCTGCTGAACGGTGCAGTCGAGATTGAACAGCTTGCTGGAGGCATTGTAGGTGACGTCCACCTCCTTGTAGTAGCCGATGTCCCCGTTGTTATCCCAGTAAAGAGGCGCGTTGGACTGCGCAGGCGTGATCTCAGTGGCAGGAGTGAAAACTTTGTCCCCGTTGTTGTCCGCGAGACGGACGTGGTAGCAGGTGCCCGGAGAGGTGAAGTCCATCACATAGTCCTCCGTCTCCCCCGTGCCGCCTGAACCGGTGGCCGGGCAGTTGCTTTGGTTGCTCAAACGCACGCGCACACCACGCTGGGTGCCGACACTGGCCGTGGCAGGCACCAGGAACTGGAGGCGGTAGTATTGATACAGATTGCTGGAGGAGTTGTATCCTGCCGGATCGTAATCCGTGGTCCCCGTAGGCACGGAGACATTTGTCGCCACCTGCTCACCAGCGCCAAAGGTGCCGTCCCCGTTGAAATCTACCCAGGCATTCAGATAGGCCGCGCTGCCCGTGAGATTGGTGGCCTTCACCGAAAGCTGCGCATAAGAACCCACCGGCACCGAAGGTGCAAACCACACGCCATCCTCGTCATCACTGCCTGTGGTATCGTCAGTGGTGGCACCTGCATTTGCGGTGACGCTGGATTCCGCATCCACCATAGCACCGATCCTCAAGTTGGTGTTCACCGTGCTGCTCGTCGTCGTGGTAGCAGCTCCAGAACCGTTCCAGTCGCCAAAGTCCGAAGGTGCCGTCACGCTGATGGCATAGTCCTCCACCTCGCCCTTCAGCGTGCTCGTGCCGCTGAAGCCCGGGTGCGTGGCACCTTCCGCAGCGCGGATGCGGAGGTACTTCGTGCCCCCGGTGGTGCCCGCAGGTGGTGTCAGGCTGAAATTGAAGGTGCCGGAGGCAGAAACGGTCTGCGCCGTTTGCGTTTCGCCCGTATCGGCCACGTCATTGTCTCCATTCCAGTCCACAAACACATTCACCCGAGCTGTGCTGCCGCTCAAAG
>CALMTT010000506.1 GCA_937872615.1 uncultured Verrucomicrobiaceae bacterium
TGCATGGCCGCGGTGGCCGAAGCCTTCAGGCGGCGGCCAGCCGCGCCGCGGCGCCGTCGATGGCCGCCTTCAGTTCGGCGTAGCTGCGGTTCACCGGGTACTGCGGGAACTGCGCCACGATGCTCTCGGGCGGGTGGATGAAGAAGCCCGCGTCGGCGGCGCCCAGCATGCCGGTGTCGTTGTACGAGTCGCCCGCGGCCATCACCTTGAAGTTCAGCGCCTTCAGCGCATTCACCGCGTGGAACTTCTGGTTCGGCTGGCGCAGGTGGTAGGCGGCCACGTAGCCGTCGGCGTCGGTCTCCAGGCGGTGGCAGAAGAGGGTGGGGCGGCCGAGCTGCCGCATCATCGGGTCGGCGAACTCGTAGAAGGTGTCCGAGAGGATCACCACCTGGAAGCGCGAGCGCAGCTCGTCCAGGAAGTCCTTCGCGCCTTCCAGCGGCGCCATGCCGCCGATGACGCGCTGGATGTCGGCCAGCTTCAGCCCCTGCCGGCGCAGCAGGTCGAGCCGGAAGCGCATCAGCTTGTCGTAGTCGGGCTCGTCGCGCGTGGTGCGCGTGAAGGCGGCAATGCCGGTGGCCTGCGCGAAGGCGATCCAGATCTCGGGGATCAGCACCCCTTCCAGGTCCAGGCAGACGATTTGCATGGGCGGCATCGTAGCGGGCGGGCGCGGGCCGGCATAAAAATGGACTCGTGAATCCAGTAAACTGCCAGGCATGGACATCAACCAGCGCATCGCCGAACGCGTGAAGGCGCTGCGCGCAGGGCGCGGCCTCTCGCTGGAGGCGTTGGCGGCCGCCAGCGGGGTGAGCCGCTCCAACATCTCGCTCATCGAAAGCGGCCGCAGCAGCCCGACGGCCGTCGTGCTGGACCGCCTCTCGGCGGCGCTGGGCGTCACCGTGGCTTCGCTCTTCGAAGGCACGCGCGAGGTGGCGGACGCGCCTTCGCCGCTGGCGCGCGTGGCCGAACAGCCGGTGTGGACCGACCCCGGTTCGGGCTACGTGCGGCGCAACGTGGCACCCGCGGGCGCCTCGCCGATCCAGCTGGTGGACGTGCTCTTTCCGCCCGGCCAGCGCGTGGCCTACGAGACCGCCGAGCGCGCCGAAGACGTGCACCAGCTGGTCTGGATGATCGAAGGCCGGATGGAAGTGGGCAGCGGCGGCGAGCGCTGGACCCTCGAACCCGGCGACTGCCTGGCGATGCGCCTGGACCGCCCCACGCCCCTGCCCGCCGCCAGCTTTTTGCAACTGATGTGGCTGGCCTCGCCCGCGCTGCCGGCCACCGCATACACCGCGCCAAAGTGATCACGCGGGCCGGTGAGAGGCTTCATGTAGGCTCCGTTACCGGCGATGAAGGTTCCGGCGGTCGTGGCAGCAGCCGTTGCACCACTGGCGAGCGTGCGGATGACTCCGCTGCCGCTGGTGGTGAAACCGCTGATGCTGCCATTGCCCGCGTTTTTCTTCATTGAGGCGTTCAGCGTGCTGCTGACACCGTAGTGGCCGTCGAGGAAGATGCTGCGCTCATAGTTGTGACTATGACCGACAAGCACGAGGTCCACGCCTCCTGCTTCGAGGATCGGACACAGATTCGTGCGCATCTCCACCATCTGCGTCTCGGTATCGCTGTCGTGGCTGCCTTTGGAATAGGGCGGATGATGGAAGAGGGCCACAATCCAAGTGCGCGTGGTGCTGGCGAGATCGTTTTGCAGCCAGGTGGCCATCGGGCCGTTCGTGGCGCGGCTGCTGGTCTGCGAGTCAAGGCAGATGAAGTGCACATTGCCGTAATCGAAGCTGTAATACCGCTCCGTGCCGCTGGGCACGCCGCCGCATTCACCCGCCGTGGGGAAGGTGAACATGTCAAAGTAAGGGAAATTGGCCGTCGAGCTCGTGCTGCCATTGTTGGCATCATGATTGCCGAGCGTGCTCCACTGCGGCATTTTGCGGAAGAAGGTCGGGTAGATGTCGAAGTAGCCGACCTGATACTCCAGATCGGTGCCGCTGTTGTAGGCATTGTCCCCGAGCATCAGGCACAGATCAGGCGTGCGAGCCCCTGTCCACGCATAATAAGCATCACGCACATCCCGCTGGAACTGAGACGCACGGCCGCAATCCCCCACAACCCAGATGCGAGTGTCTGTGGCCGTTCCAGGCGTGGGTGAGGTGCGGAAGCTGCATTCATCCACATCGCCACTGCCGCCCGCGAGCGTGTCAAAAGATGAGCCGACGCTATAATAGTAGCGCGTGTAAGGCGTGAGGCCGGTGAGCTGCACGACGTGATCCGTCTGGGCGCTCGCTTCATCGACTACCTGGGTCAAACTGCCCGCTGTGGTGCCGTAGCGCACGCGTCCGACCACCGACTGCGAGCTGCGCCAGCGGATGACGATGCTGTTATGGTTGTTTTGATTCAGATAAGGCCCGCGGGTGAGCGTGCCGCTGCCGGGCGCGGCGTTCACGGTGAGGTTCGCGGCGCTGGAGGTGGTCACATTTCCGTCATTGTCGATGGCGCGTGCGGTCAGGCTGTAAGTGCCTGAACTGAAACCGCTCCAATCATAAGCATACGGCGCTGTGGTGTCCTCGCCGAGCTTCGTGCCGCCTTGATAAAACTCCACCTTCGTGATGCTGCCATCGCTGTCCGTGGCGTCCGCCGTGAGCGTCACCGAGTCGCCGACGAAGGAAACCGTTCCATTTGCAGGCGCGGTGAGCGTCACGGTCGGCACTTGGCCGATGGGCTGGGTGATGGTGACATTGTCGAGGCCGTAAATTTGATCCGGCGAGGTGGCGACGGCATTGTCATCGAGCCAGCGGATCAACAGCGCCGCACCATCGGCCCACGGAGCCGCGAGCGTGATCGTCGTCGGAGGAATCGTGGTCACGCCGACGGTGTTTGGCACCGTGGAAATCGTCTGCACGAGCGCTGGCATCGCATTCCACGTCACGCCGTTGTCGAGACTGTAGAAGGGAACGTAGCCGGGCAGTTCATTCGCCGTCGCCACGGCGGTAAAGCGCCGGATGTCATAGCCGAGACGAATGTTCGTCAAAGAGGACCCGCTCCCGTTTACCACGCTAAGTTGCAGCGCCACAAACTGCCCGGAGGTGGGCGAAGTGCCCAGCGCACGATCGGTCGTCGAGGTGGAGAGAGCGAAGTTGTAGCCCTGCGTGTTGCTGCTGGCCGTCGAGGCGGGGATCGTCGTCGAAGCGATCAAGGTGTTGTTCAGCGTGCCGCCAGCGGCGGCCGTCGCCGGGATGGCGATGCTGTCGGTGTAGGTCGAGTTTGCTCCGCCGAAGACACCGTAAAACGACCAACCGCTCGGAGGCGCTGTTCCAGTGCCCATGCCGTCGAAGTTTTGCGAGTAGGCCCAAAGCGCAGGATCACCCGTGACAGTCACGATGCTGGAGGTGGTCGTGCCACCATCATTATCCAACGCCTTGGTGGTGAAGGTGTGCGCACCTGCGG
>CALMTT010000507.1 GCA_937872615.1 uncultured Verrucomicrobiaceae bacterium
AATGCAGCCGTTTTGCCCTCGTGCACGAAACGCAGGTCCTCCAGCGGCAGCTTCTTTTGCTCGCCTTCGAGGTCAGCGACCTGTCCACCGACAAGATGCAAGCTCCCGGCCGTGCGGGCGAGCTCGGACACGAGGCTCGAAGTGGCATGACGGCTCGTCGCGGGTGTCCGCGCTGTGAGCTCAAAGGCCAGCGCCTGCAGCGCATCACCTGCGAGCAGCGCGATGGCTTCACCATAGACGATGTGGCAGGTCGGCACACCGCGGCGCATGTCATCATCATCCATGCACGGCAGGTCATCATGGATCAGCGAGTAGGTGTGCAGGCACTCAACGGCGCAGGCGCTCGGCATGGCATTCTCAATGAAACCTCCACAAGCCTCCGCCGCTGCCAGCGTGAGTATCGGACGCAGACGCTTTCCACCCGCGAACACGCTGTGCCGCATCGCCTTGTGCAGTGAAACCGGCCGCGTCTCCGCGGACGGGATGAGTTGATCGAGCGCGGCATCGATGATCTGGCAGCGCTGGGCGAGGTAGGTCTTGAGGTCGGACATGGATGGGTATCGAGGCCCAATCTGTGCCGATTATTTGAACCAGCGCAAACGCAGCGAGTTCAGGATCACCGTCAGGCTGCTCATCGACATCGCGACGCTGGCGAGCATGGGGCTGAGGAGGCGGCCAGTGAAGGGATAGAGGACACCAGCGGCGATGAGGATGCCGATGGCGTTGTAGAGGAAGGAGAAGGCGAGATTCTGCCGGATGATGCGCAGCGTGGCGCGGCTGAGGGTGAAGGCGCGATGCAGGGCGCGGAGATCGCCCTTCACGAGGGTGACGGAGGCGCTGTGCATCGCGGCATCCGTGCCGGTGCCCATGGCAATGCCGACATCGGCACCGGTTAGCGCGGGGGCGTCGTTGATGCCATCGCCGACGTAGGCGGCGTGCCTGCCCTGCTCCTTCATTTGATACACATGCACCAGTTTTTCATGCGGGCTGAGCTCGGCGGCGACTTCGTCAATGCGCAGATCCTTCGCCACGCGGTCGGCGGTGGAGCGGGTATCGCCGGTGAGCATCTTGAACTTCAAACCGAGACCGTGGAGGGCCTCGATGGCGGGCTTGGTGCTCTCTTTGATCTTGTCGGTGAGAGCGATGAGTCCCAGAGGACGGCCATCGAGCACGACGAGCACCACAGTGAAGCCGCTGGCCTGCAACTCAGCGGAACGCGTGGAGCATTCGGCATCGATGAACACGCCTTTTTTCTTCAAGAAGGCCGCCTGGCCCACGAAGACCTCCTTGTCACCCACGGTGCCGATCACGCCGCCGCCGGGCACAGCCTGAAAATCCTTCACTTTGGCCAGTTGAAGGTTCCGCTCCTTCGCGGCGGCCACGATGGCGCTGGCGATGGGATGCTCGCTCGCCGCTTCCACGGCCGCGGCGCAGGCGAGGAGATCACGGGCGGACAAACCGGGCAGGGGATGCACTTCGACGACGCTCGGCTTGCCCTCGGTGAGTGTGCCGGTCTTGTCGAGCAGGATGGTGTCGATGGTGCCGAGGCGTTCGAGCGTCTCGGCGTCCTTGATTAGAACGCCAAGCTGCGCACCGCGGCCCATGCCGGTGGTCACCGCCATCGGCGTGGCAAGGCCCAGCGCACAAGGGCAGGCGATGATCAAAACGGCCACCGCATTGACGATGGCAAAGCCCAGGCTCGGCTGCGGCCCAAACTCCCACCACAAGAGGAAGGTCAAAATCGCGATCAAGACCACCACCGGCACAAACCACGATGAAACACGATCCGCCTGCCGCTGCACCGGCGCACGACTGCGTTGCGCCTGGGCGGTGAGAGCAATGATCTGGCTGAGGAGCGTCTCCGCGCCGACTCGCTCGGCCTTCATCAGAAGCGTGCCATTGCCATTCACCGTGCCGCTGGTGACACGGCTGTCGGCTTTCTTCATCACCGGCATCGGTTCACCGGTGAGCATCGATTCATCGATGGTGGAGACGCCTTCGAGCACGAGACCATCGACGGGGATTTTGCCACCCGGCTTGATGCGCAGCACATCGCCCGGCTTCACGGTATCGAGCGGGATTTCGCGTTCCGTCGATCCTTCCACCAGCAACGCCGTCCGCGGTGCCAGCCTCATCAGCGATTCGATGGCCGAGCCGGTGGCGCGGCGAGCACGCGATTCGAGCAACTGGCCAAGAATGACGAGCACGGTGATCACCGCGGCGCTTTCGAAATACACCGGCGCATGTCCATGACCACCGCTGTGTGGCAGCAGATCCGGCGCGACGATGACAATCGTGCTGTAAACCCACGCCGAGAGCACGCCGAGGCCGATGAGCGTGAACATGTTCGTCTTCAGCGTAGCGAACGAACGGGCAAAACGCACCAGCAGCGGCCAGCCGCACCAAAACACCACCGGCGTGGCCCACACGAGCTGCATCCACGCGGAGGCATCCGCCGGGATGTCGCGAATCACCGGCAGATCCATGCCCATGCTCAGTAACACGACGGGCAAGGTCATGAGCGAACCCCAGCGCAGCCGCCACCAAAGCTCCTTCAGCTCTGCATCGCCGCCATCACCGCAGCACTCAGGTGTGCTGCTGACCGCGAGCGGGTTCTTTTCGAGATCCATGCCGCACTTTGGGCAGGCACCCGGCTTGCTCGCCCCGACGCCTTCGCACATCGGGCAGATGTAGGCGGCCGTCTTGGCATCCACGGGACTCGCGCAGCAAGCCGGCGTGGCCGCTTCCGGCTTCGGAGCGGAGCAGCAAGGTGCTTTCGTGGGCGCGAGCGGTTGCATGGCGGGATGACGGCGAGCCTAGTGAGGCTTCGAAGCTTGAAAAGAGACAGTTCAAACGTCTCTCACCCTCACAACTTCCGTGCCGCATCCCCTCTTTTGAAGAGCAACTGCGTCTTTTCCGCCCCACGGCGCACCAGCAGCAAATTCACCTCGTCGGCGAAAAGATCGCCAAACACCGCATCGAGCACCGACACGCCCTGCAAGCCACCCGGCAGCACGATTTCAAAAAACAGCGTCATCGTCGGCTCGCCCGTCTTCTGCGTTTCCTTGTCCAGTTCGCGTCCCAACCACTCGACTTTCGCTTTTTGCCCTGCCGCATCGGTCACGACGAAGTTTTTCACGAGGTATAGCCGCGCCTGCTCATCAAACACTGCCGCGGCTGTCTTCTCCACCCGCATCTCCCGCTCGCTCTGCCGCATCAAGGCCAGTTCAAGGTCGTTCACGAAGACCGTGAGGCTCACCTCCAGCTTCTTCGTCTCCGCATTCCACTCCGCCTCCGCCGTGGTTTGATGCAGCGAATGCGCCTGCAGGATCACGGGGATCATGAGCGAGAAGATGCACGCAATCCTATTCACGATCAGGAGGTGGGAAGCGCCCGAAGAATGCCTCTTCCGAGCGGATCGCCAGCATCACCACGCGGTTCAGTTTCAGCGCATCGACACTGGCACGCCCTGTTGCTGAGATGCCGACCACCCGAAAACCCTGCCAGCGAAAATGCGCTAACCATCTCTGCTTTCGCGGGTGAAACAAAGCCGCCAGGCGCCCGGTCTGCGGATCAAGCGCGAGCTGCCGGGCTCCTTTTCTCAAAGAGCATGAGACACAGGCCAGCGCGAGGTTTTCCATCACCGTCAGTCCCCCATCCATCTCCGGCAGGATGTGATCGACGTGAAACAAAGCCTCCTGCCCGGTCTGGGACAGGCGGCAATACTCGCAACGATTCTCCGCGCGCTGGGTCACGAGCCGACGGATGGACGCGGAGACCGTCATGCGGCGCTGCGGGTGAGTCGGCGGGCACGGAGCTTCAGCAAAGAAATCCACTCCGACATCTCCACCAGACCTTCCGCTTCGCGTCGCTCCTTCACGGTTAGCTTGCCGCCCTTGTCCTGACGGTCCAGCAGCTCTTGGAGCCGGCTTTGCACACCTGCAGGCAGCTTCAACCTGCCAAGGTCTCGTGTGGCGGGCATTTCGAGTTGGATCGTCTTGGGCATGGCCGGATTTTGCTCTGCAAAGCCTCAAAAGTCGAGATGGAACATGATCAGGATCATTTCTTCTCCTCTTTCTTCGCGTCCTTCTTCTCGTCGTCCGCCTTCTCCGGCTTCGTCAGCTCACGCATCGGATTGGGAGCCTTGTCGTCCTTGTAGAGCTGGAATTTGCTCTTCACGGGGCGGCGCGGCCAGAAATTGTTCTCCACATCGGTGTCGGTGAGTTCCTGGCGCGGGTCAAAGGTGATGGCTTTGATCTCCTTTTTCGTGAAGATCAGCTTCGAGGCCTTCCGCGTGTCGAAACGCCAGATTTCCGCCGGGAGCTTCATCTCCTCGGACGTGCCGTCGGTGTATTCGACCTTCAAAATCACCGGCGTCAGCATGCCACCGAGGTTGCTGAGCTCGACGAGGTAAAAGTTGTGCTTCGTCTGCAGCAACTTCGGATCGATCTTCTCCTCTTTGAGCTCTTTGATGAGGCTCTCGTATTTCTTTTTGTCGCTCGGCAGCACCGTCGTCTCGTCAAAGCTGTCGTAGAAGTCCTTCAGCTCCGGAAAACGGTCCACACGCTTCGGTAGCGGGTAGTTCCGCTCTTCGGTGAGCGTCTTCGGCAGCTCATCCTCCTCCTGCTTCTTCTTTTTCTTCTCCACCGCCGGATCACGTGAGTCGAGCTGCATCCACTTCACTTCGTCGATCGACACATCGACATGATCGACGCTGTAAAACCAACTGCGCCAGAACCAGTCGAGGTCCACGCCGCTGGCGTCCTCCATGCTGCGGAAGAAATCCGCGGGCGTGGGCCGCTTGAACATCCAGCGGCGCGAGTAGGTCTTGAAGGCGTGGTCAAACAGCTCGCGACCGAGAATGTGCTCGCGCAGGATGTTCAGCGCCGCGGTCGGCTGGCCGTAAGCGTTCGGGCCGAGGTCGGCGATGCTTTCGCTGTTCGTCATCACCGGCACGCGGTCGGTCGAGCGCAGGTAGCTGACCATGCCGCGCTCATCGCGGCGATGCTTCCAATCGTTCTCCCATTCTTCTTCCGCCAGATATTCGACGAAGCTGTTCAAACCCTCGTCCATCCACGTCCACTGCCGTTCATCGCTGTTCACGATCATCGGGAACCAGTTGTGGCCGACTTCATGAATGACGACGCCGATGAGCGCATACTTCGTGCGCTCTGGGTAGGTGCCGTCTTTTTCCGGACGTGGGCCGTTGAAGCAAATCATCGGGTATTCCATGCCGCCGACGTGTTTGTTGTTCACCGACCACGCCACGGGATACGGGTAATCGAAAGTGAACTTCGAGTACACCTCGATCGTGTGTGCGATGGCATGCGTCGAGTATTTGTCCCAAAGCGGCATCGCCACCGTCGGGTAGAGCGACATGGCCATGACCGGCTTGCCATCCACCTTCGTGCCCTCCACCGCCATCGCATCCCACACGAATTTCCGTGAGCTGGCGAAGGCAAAGTCGCGCACCTTGGCCGCTTTGAACGCCCAGGTCTTCTTGCCCTTCGGTTTGCCCTTCTCCGCTGCCTTCGCCTCATCGGCGGTGATGATGAAAACGGGCTTCCGCGTCTCCTTTTCGGCCTTGGCCAGTCGCTCGCTTTGCGTGGCGGTCAAAACGGCCTCCGCATTGGTGAGCACACCCGTCGCAGCGACGATGTGATCGTCTGGCACGGTCAGGCGCACGTCGTAATCACCGAACTCCAGCGTGAACTCGCCCGTGCCGAGGAACTGCTTGTGCATCCAGCCCGCGTAGTCGGTGTAGGCCGCCATGCGTGGAAACCACTGCGCGATGGTGTAAATGCAGTTTTTGTCCTCCTCGAAGTATTCGTAGCCCGTGCGTGCACCGATGCGGCTGCCGTCATTGATCGGGAAACTCCACGCGATCTTGAAAACGAACTCGCCACCCGGTTTCAGCGGCTGCGGCAGGTCGATGCGCATCATCGTCTTCACAATCGCATGATGCAGCTCCTTGCCTGCCGCATCGGTCAGCGAGCTGATCTTCAACGCGCCATCATACTCCTCATACGCCAGCAGGCGATCCACCGCCGCATAGCTCACCTTCGCCGGATCGATGCCGCGTTTCGTGTTCGGCACCGCCCGCATGTCCGCATCGTGAGCGAAGTAATTCTGGTCCAACTGCACCCAAAGGTAGTCCAGCGTGTCCGGCGAGGCATTGTGATACGTCACCGTGGCCTTCGCGGTGATGCTGCGCTTCACATCATCCAGCTCCGCGTCGATCACATAATCCGCCGTGTTCTGCCAGTAACCCGTCCCCGCCGCCCCCGAGGCGATACGCTGCCCGTTCGGCGTCGGCAGCATCTGCTCAAGCTGCTGAAACTTGCCCACCGGCGCACCGGATTGAGCCGCAGCCGTGCAAAAGGCGAGGAGGGGGAGCAAAAGTCGCTTCATCATAGGTCCGCGACTCTCTCAAACAGCGGCGGAAATGGCAAGCCTCGGATCGCCTACTTCATCTCGGCGACGAGGCGTTTGAGGATGGGGATGGTGAAGCGGTTGGCGGAGGCTTTGGGGTGGGCTTCGAGTTTGGTGAGGGCTTCGGTGGCGGCGGTTTTGCGTTTTTCGCGAACTTCGATGCCGAGGCGCAGCTCGAGCAGGTCAAAGCTGTGGTCAACCGAGGGAGCGGGTGAGTCGTTGAGAGCTGCGTCGATCACTTCACGAGCGGCATCGGCTTTGCCGGAATCGACGGCGATTTCGGCGAGTGACAAGGCGTGGCGGTTTTTCTTCGCGAGGGCGACGTAGAGTGCCGGGGCGGCCGCGGCGATCTCACGAGGGCTCAAAAGACCTTCGTCGATGATGCGGGTGAAAAGGGTTGATGGATATCGGCTGGTGATGAAATCACTGGCGAGGAGCTGCCTGGCGATTTGGAGGCGGGCGGCGAGCGGGCGGCGTGTTTTGAGCGCTTCATCACCGCAGAGGCGGCCGGCATTCCGCCAGATTTCGTCCTTCTGGTTCAAGGCGGAGACGACGGTGCTGAGCTGCGATTGAGAGAGGGACTGGCGCCACTCGGCGAGAGCGTTTTCACCGGAGACGGCGAGCAAGGGCATGAGCAGGCTGACGAAGTGTCCGGAGTAGTCATCGCGCTCCTGCTCACTGCCATCGATGATGGGCATGAGGAGCTTGTTCCAAAAGGCGGCCTCCGGCTTGACGCTGATCTGCCAGTGGGCGCTGATGGCATCCGCGAGGGTGTCGGCGAGGCGGTTTCGGGAGTAGTTGCGGTAGTAGAGGTTGTCTCCGGTGATGGCAGCGAGGTCATCGAAAGCACGGCTGAAGGGCTTGCCATCTCCCGCGAGGGCCTTTTGGAGGATGGGAATGCTCAGCGCATAGGCTGCCTCGGCACGCAGGCCATTGTCCTGCATGAAGGCGAAGTCCGTGAGGCTGATTTTGGCGGCTTCCTTGGTGATCAGCGGGCTGAGTTCCTGCACGGCGGCACGTGGAGCGTAGTTCGAGACAAAGGTCGTGGCATACAGGCGGAGGTTTTCGTCTTTGAAGCTGGTCTTCACGATGCGGGGCGCGAGCGCGGTGATGCGTTCTTCAAAGGTGGAGGGCTGCTTGAAGGCCCGGATGAAGGGCATGGGAAAGTCCTGCGCCTCGGCGATGATGAGCTCGCCGATGAGGGCGAGGCCAGGGTCTTTGCACGCTTTGGCGAGCGCCGTGGCATGCTGGGCAAAGGAGGGCTCCCACTTCACGACCGCCGAGTTCCAATCGTGCAGGTTGGGTGCCTCTTTGGCGAGAAACTCGGCCGCTCGTGTTTCCCAGCCGCTGGTGGCGATGAGCGCGACGGTGCTGCGCATGCGCTTGAGATAGGTTGCGTCTTTTTCGAGCAACTGAGTGAGCCAGCGCTCATTGCGGGCACGAGCGGCGATCTGCACCATGGCAAAGGTGGGATCGTAATAGAGGCCGTAGTAGCGGCCGCGCTCTCTCGGCGACTGATTGAAGGTCTGGCGGCGTGCCCAGCCATTCCAGAACTCTTGGGCGATGCGCTGCCACTCGTCATCGACCGGCAGACGGACGAAACGACGGGCGATGTGCGCAAGCTGAAAGCCCGTGATGCAGTGAAGCTCGTTGTTCTCATGCGCGGCGAGCTGCGCGGCCTTTTTCACCACGTCATCCGGCAGTGCGAAGGGGCACACGTTGCAAAGATGATGCGCGAGGGCGACGCGGACACGCGGATTGAGCTGGTCATTGAGGATCGCCTTGCGGTAGTGCTGCATCAGCAGGTCGATCACGGGTGTGCGGCCGATTTCGCAGGTGCCATCGCGACCACGGCCTTCGGCGCAGGCGGTTTGGTAAAGGCGGCCGGCGATGGCGAGCTCACGCAGGATGGCGGCACGAGCGCCATCGGCTTTTTCGTTCCCCGCCCACAGCGTGATGAGCGCCACATCGCCCGGCGTGAGACGTGTGAAGAGATTGTGGAATGCCAGACTGAGCAGCGTGGCATGTTTGGGCTTGAGGTAGCGTGCGATTTCACCCACGAGGCCATTCATGCCATCGGTGGCGGAGGCACGCCCGCCCCAGAATTCCCAACGGCCGCGCATCCACTGCCCCCAACCGTAGGAGGTGTGCCAGCCATTGTGCGCGAGCCGGCCAGACTCGTCCTCGTGATACAAATGCATGGCAAAGCTGAACACATTGGCCGGGCTGCCTTGAATGATCTCGCCGAGCTTCATGCTGCGCAGGGTGCTGCCATTGCTGATGTTGTCTCCCCAGCCGGACTTCTGCTGGCGCTCCTCCATGATGCTCAGCGCCTTGTCGAAGAAGGCTGCGCAGCCCGCGAAGTCCGCTGTGCGCATGAAAGAGGCCCAGACGGTGCGCAGCTCCGTCTCGAAGGTCTTGGTGTCCATGTTGAAGTCTTCGAAAGGATTCCCCGCCATCACCATGTCGTGAAAGCTGGTGGCTTTTTGATGAATGAGATCTCTCAAGGAAGGCGGATACCCGATGTGCTCATCGGTGCGCATGGCGAGCGTGCTGGCGATGAAGGGCAGCGTGTCCTTCGGCAGCTTCAAAAGGTCTTCGCCATGACTCGTGACGAATCGCTTCACCGCCTCGTCACCGTCTGGATCCATCACACAGCGGATGAGGTCCATGCCAAAGAGGCGGGTCTTCTGGGCGTCGATATGATCGATGAGGATCTTGCGGCTGTCCGCATGGATGGCATCACGCCAGCAAGAGCGTGCGATCTCCTCCAGCGCACACGCGGACTGGCTGCCGCCGAGACCGGGCAGTGCGTTGTAGGTCTCCGCTTTGCCAAACAGGCCGCTGCTTTCAAAGAAGTCGATCAAGAACGGCCCGTCTTTGCTCCTGCCATTCAAGACAAACGACCCCTGCGCCTCCCGACGCCACTGCTCATTCAGGTGGAGCTTGCGTTTGACCGCTTCGGTGGAGACGAAAGGCAGCAGAGCAGGCGCGGATTTCACCTGGCTGAGGAAACGGGCTCCATACGTGTGTTCAGGCCGGCTGTAGGTGTTACGCTGGTCGTAGGCATCCAGTAGCTTCAGCACATGGGTGGCGACTTCGAGGCCGCGTGCGGGATCATAGGTGGTGATGAGGCTCGTGACTCTCGTGTGGGCATCGGAATCGTTGAAAAGGCGGTTCAGGGCGTCGTAGTCACGCGTGGCGAGCAGTTCATCCGCAAGCTCCAAGGCACGTTTGCGACTGAACGCGACCACCGGAGCCAATGCAGGCACGTCTTTGGCTTTCACGGGCAGCGGATGAAACTCTCGCTCCAGCACCGTGGCAAGGCTGCTGAGGGGGCCACGTTCCAACGAGGCCATCAAAGTGCTGTTTTGAGTGAAAAACTGCCGCAGGGCCTGATCCGGCTCGTCTTCGAGCAGCGCCTGCATCAACTGCACACCGAAAACAGGCTTTTCAGCCTTGAGCATGGTCTGCACAGCGGGTTTGGCCTTCTTGTCATTGCGGACCTCACGCAGAACGATGCCAAAAAGCGAGCCCTCGAAGCGCCCCACCACCGGCAAGGCATTGAACAGCTTTTCATCCGCGAGCAGCACGGAGCCACGCAGCATCGTGGTGGCATAGGTGGGATCGCGCAGACGGTTGTTGTTGCTGACCTCACTGGTGGCGCTGTTCACCCAGTTTGAGTTGGTGAGGAGGCCTTCCGTCTCGGCTCGTTTCAGGGTGCGTGTGAAAAAAGGAGCGATGCCTGCGCATTCTCTCAACCACCAGGCGATCGGCGTGCTTTCCGGGCTGGAGCCATTTTGCCGGCGTGATTCACCCATGTAGAGAAGAGTGACTTTTTCGAAGAATCGCTCGGCCAGCTCCGGGTTCCGTTTCGCGAGACTGCCGAGGGCGATGGCCAGCTTGGAGGTGTCACTGGTGCTGATCTCCGCTTTTTGCAGCGATGGGGCATCGAGCACGCGCTGCGCGAGGGCTTCATGCGTTTTCTCGCGTGCAGTAAGGAGCGGCTGCAGCGCTTCCCGCAGGTCGGCAGGCAGGTCATCAGGCTTTCGGTATTTGGAGGAGCGTCTTTCCAGCGTGGAGAGCAGCGCCTCGGCCTCGTCAGGCTTCATTTTGGCAAAATCAGCGCGGCTTTCACGCAGGTAGTCATCTCCTTTGAAGTTCGATCCGGCCATCAGCAGCAGCGTGGTGCGCACACCGAAGGTTTGCGGCTGCCGCTGCTTCAATTCCTTCTCCAGCGCATCATGCGCGGCCTTGTAGCTGCTGCTGCGGAGGCTTTCCGCGACGCGGTTGAGTGCACTGGTGTCCGAGTGGGCAAGACAGCGAAAGTCTTCCGCCTCGGCGACAAACGGCGTCCCGGTGAAAAGCGCCAGCACATGGGCCGTGTCGCGAAGACGGTCGCTGTTGGTGAGCGAGTAGCCGTATTGCTGGAGCCACTGCGACATGATGTTCTCACTCTCGACGATGGCGCGGGTTTCGTTCATGAGCTGCGGAGCCACGCCCATCTCGCTGAGCAGGGAGGTGACGGAGCCGCCGCCATTCGCGGCATTCTGCGCGTAGTTCTGCGTGCCCTTCAGCAGGGTGACGGTCTTCTCAAGAATCTGCGCCGCCTTGGCATGATCCTGCCGGGCTACCAGCGAGAGCAATGGCGGGATCTTCCGTTGAGCATGGTACTCCTCCAAATCGAGGTCTTCCCATTGCTTGGCGGCCAGGATTTCATCTCCCAGTTTCACCAGCGTGGCAGCCTCCGCCTCCAGCAGCGGCGCGATGGCCTTTTTCTGCGCCTCGCCGAGATAGTCTGGATACTCGTTCACCTTCCGGTGGAAGGTCGCATGCACCTCAAGGCGGGCTTGCGGACTGAGTTTGGCCAGGGCGGCCTTGTGGCTGCCGATGAAAGCCGTGAGCGCGGCACCACGCTCACTGTTGTCCAGCTTGAGCAAAGTGAGAATCACATCCGTGCCAAACGTGGCGGGCTTGCGTGCCTGAAGCGCCTGCGTCAAACGCGTGTGCGCGTCCTTCGCGTTGGTATTGTCGAGTTCATCCAACAGACGGCACAGCATGGTCGTGTTGTCTTCCTGATCGGCGAACCAGGCCCGGAAGGTGGGCGCGTCATCGAGCATGTGCATCGCATCCAGCACCACGAGGAGCTTTTCCGTGGCGTGGATGGTGTTTTCCGAGAGCAGCGAGTAACCGATGTTCTGCCGGATGCCCTCTTCATCGAGCAGGCCGTCTTCCAGCAGCACCGGGATGCCGGCCAGGCTGGCGTTGTTGGACTGCGTGAGGGTTTGATGAAGCTGCTGGTAGGGGTAGAACCGTTGTGAGGCGTTGTTCCCGCTCATGTAAAAGCCGCCGCGGCCACGCTGTGCCTTTCGCTCCTTGATGTAGGCCTGGATGACCTCGTCACGTTTCTCCGGTGTATCGCCCAGCCAGAGATCCCGCACACGACGGAGGAAGGAGGTGGCCTCCTTGATGTTGCCCGCGTTTTCAAGCGTCCGCACATAGCCGCTGATCTCTTGAACCTTGGAATAATTGTTCTGGTTGTCCTTAACACGCTCGAGGAAGAAGTCGTGGATGGGAGCACTGAGCTTTCTCTCGGACCAGATGCGCACGATCTCGCCACCCGATCCGGCATCGACCTGCGGTTGCATGCTCTTCAGCCAGGCTGAAGCAGCCGCGGTGAAGGTATCACTGCCCGCACGGAAGAGCTCCGCATAGGCCTGTGCCTGTCGTGCAGCCGTGCGGCCCTTCGCTTGTTCGATCAGCGGAATGATTTCGCTTTGAATGAGATCAAACTGCCCACGTCGTGCCGCGGCCAGAATGAGCACATCCTCCGGATGCGGCATGGAGATGGTGTTTTCCGCGGCGAATCGTGACCGCGAATAGCCGCCCCAGTATCGCATGGCTGCGGTGCTGCGCTGGGCCCAGCCTTTGTTGCCCAGGATGTCACGTGCCAGTTGCTCCAGCTTGTCGAGCGGCTGCTTGTCACGCAAAGCGAGGCCGGCGAGCGGGCCGTAACCTCCTTCGGCCAGCATGGGCAGCCTCGTCATCGCGATGCAAAAGGCGTCGTGAGCCTCGCGGAGCTGTTTTTGAGCCTCGATGGCCTTGTCGGAGAGTTTGGGGCCCTGCTCGGTGGTGCTCCACAAGGCGGGAAACCGGATCGGATCACGATACTCCTGCTGCTGGAAGGCTTGTGGCAGGTTCATCAAGACCTGCGCCAGCATGGGATCCATGCGCCGTTTCTCGGCCGGTTGAGCCTCCAGCCAGCATGTCATGAGGCGGATCTGCGCCAGGCGATGCTCAAAGGAGGTGCCTTCATCGGATCGACCCGCCTCCTGGCTGAGGCGCTGGATAAAACGCGACAATTCGACCACCGGAATGCCTGCAAGGCGGCTGGCGGCCGCGGCGGGATCGCTCTCCGCGAGCAATGATGCGGCCCGTGTGCGTGCCTGCCAGGCACGCGGCTGCTGCGCGATGGCGGCTTCATATCGCGCACGTGCCTCGTCCTTCTTCCCGAAGACCTCCAGCAGCGCCGCATCCTCCATCGTCTCACGCCAGCCGGCGCTTTGACGTGTGGCGATCCATTTGCCAAAGCCCGCGGCGGCTCCTTTGCGCTCCAGCTCTTCGATGAGATTGCGAATCTCGTAGCGTGCGTTGCTCCACTGCTGCATGTCGAGCATCTGGCGGGCCAGCGGGCGCAGCGAGCGAAGCACCTCCGCGTAAGCAGGCTCGGACTGTCCATTCGCGAGCAGTTTGCTAGCCTGCACGCTCAACGAGCGGCCGCTGGAGCTGCTTTGCGCGTTTCGCGAGTAGGGATTCACTGCCGCGAGCACTCCCGGAGAGGCCTGGCGCTTCTGTCGGGCTTGTTGCCTTGCCTGGAGCTCCACCGCCTCTTTGGTAAAGCCGACGGCCTGCATCACCCCTTGCAGCATCGCAGCCTCATCGGGGCTCATGTTGGGCTTGTCATGACGTGCAAAGACCGCCTGGAGTGTCTCACGCATCTTGAGCCGCGAGTCGGCATCCGCCTGCTGCGCCGCATACAAGATCGCATTGTCGTAATCGGCCGGCTTGCCGAACGAGGCGGCCTTTTGCAGCCTCTCGACCACGAGCGGCCAGTTCTTCGCCTGCTGCGCCACCCACGCGGCGAAGAGCCAGTGATCCGCGCGGAGGTCCTTGGCACCCAGCATGACAGCGAGAGCCTTTTCTGCCTCGGCATGCTCTCCCAGCCGCAGCCTCATCAGCAGCGCCAGCGCCGGTGTTTTCAGCGCGGCGAGCGTTTGTTGCAGGCCTTTGCGGACGGCCTCATCGTCCGCCTTTTCAGCAGGGGGCATATTTCCATAAACGATGCCGTAGCTCTGATTGGAACGAGACAGGCCCAGCATCGTCTGCGCGATGAACGGTGGTGCATCCAACCCCGTCCAACTGGGCTGCATCGGCTGCGGCTGAAGACGGCCACCCATGCCAAAAGACACCGGACTGCTGTATGGCAGCCTTCCGGCGAGCTTCTTCTCCTGCTCCATTGCCCGCACGCGTTCACGCTCGATTTCCTGTGCCAACTGCTCCCAGCGGCCTGCGGAAGCCAGGGCACTCAGGAATGGATGCCCGGACCAGTAACCGATGCTGGCTCGGGACTGATAAGAGATTTCATTCCAACGAACGCCCAACGTGAACAGCCGGTCGAGCACATTCGCGGGCAGCTCCACCTTGGCCGTCGCCCCGATGTCTTCCGTTTGGGTGGCGGCACCGAGCAGGCTGTAAAGCGCCGTCAGCGCCATCGAGTCCGGTGTCGTCACACCTTCGGCATAGGTCAGAGCCTGCTTGCCTACCTCGAGGCCCTCCGGCGTGCCCAAGAGCAAGGCCCGCGCAGCTGCCAGCCAGACCAGCGTGGGCTTCGAGTCCTTGAAAAGACTCACACAGCGCCGCAGCACGGCGATCGAGTCCTCATCCTGCACCTGGCGATACGCGTTTGATACCAGCCACACTGCGTGAAGAGCCGCGTGAGACGGATGCTTCTCCAAAAGCTCGACCGGAATGCCCAGCATGCCCTGGTAGATCGGCACTTCAAACAGCAGCGCCGCATCACGCATGCCGGTGGCCGTCATTCGGGCTGCCAGCGCCTGCTTGTCCGTGTCCGTCATGCCCTGGCCGATCTCAATGAGATGATAAAGGGCCATCGTCGAGAGCGCGGTGACACTCTGCGGCTGCGTCACCCAGCCTGTCGGCAGCGTCGTGGATGCTGCCGGTAGTCTCGAAGACATGTAGCCCCAGCCGGACATCTGGTTGCGCTGCTTCATGCGATGCTCGTAAGACAAATTCGCCACGCCAGGAATCGCCAGCCACTCCGCCGCGCCATCGGGAAGCTGCGTTCCCATCGCGCCGCCGATCCCCAGCAGCATCGCATTCCCCTGCTGCGCCTGCATGGTCTGCGCGGCACTCACCTCCGGCATCTCCGCATGAAAGCCGAGCAGCTCGATGAAGGCATCCGCGGCCTCCTGATCACGACCTTCCTGCTCGAGAGCGGTCGCACGCAGGTAGCGCAGGCGGTAATCATCCGGGAACTGGGCCAGCAGCGGCTCCAGAAAGCGGATCGCACGCTCCCAGTCATCATGCTCGCACATCGTGTCCGCCATTTTCTCCAAGGCCCGCGCATCCGCGCCCGCGCCGCCGGCCAGCTCGAGGAGCATGCGATAGCCCGCCTCGTCATCACCCGACTCGATCATCAGCCGCGCGATCGATTGTTTCGTGGCCTGCGTTTTGTCGAGCAAGGTGGCGCTTTGCAGCGTGCGCAGCGCTTCCTTCGTCAAACCGCTTTCCTCTTCGCAACGGGCGATCTCTGTCAGCAGCGCGAGGTCCTTTGGCCGCATGCGCGAGGCTTCGTAAAGGCAGCGCCGGCGTTCTTCCTCGTTGCCGACTGCACGATGAATCTCCGCCAGCGCCATCCACGGTGCCGCGCTGCCGCGATTTTGCCGCTGCCGCGTCTGAAACTCCTCCAGCAGCGAATCCAGCCGGCCCTCGAGGCGTGACATCTCCGCCAGCGGCGCGAGCAGGCGCAGCCGCGTCTGCACATCCTCGGTCTGTTCGTAGAGCGAGACATACACCTGCCGCGCCTCGTCCGTGTGCCCGGAGCGGGCGAGAGCCTCCGCCAGCGCCGTGAGCAACCGCGTGTCCTCCGCAAACTTCCTCGCGGCCTGCCGCAGCACATCGAGCGAGGCGCTTTCACTGCCGCGCTCGAGTTGCAGCGCGGCCTCCTCCATCCAGGGCTGCACCGCACCCGGCGAGAGTTTTTTCCACTCCGGGATCACCGCCAGCGCCTTTTCCGTCTCCAAAGCACGGCGGTGCATCGACACGAGCCGCTGCGCCTGCTCGCTGGTCTGCCCGCCGGGGATTCTCATCAGGTCGGCAATCACACCCGCGGCTCGTGCCCACTCCTGCCGTGTCTCGAAAAGCTTCGCCCGCTGTGCGCCGAGCATCAAAAGGTCCGCCGGAGCCGCGGAGACCAGTTGCAGCGCTTTGTCGGCCTCTTCGGCGCGGCCTGCTGCCTCGAGCAAAGCCGCGAGCAGGCAGCGATCCGGGATCGAAATGGTCTCCGCCTGTTTTTGCAGTTCCTCGACGACCTTGTCGCCGGCCTCCGCGGCCTCGATCGTGATCTGCGCCATGCGCACCGCTTCCTGCACCGCCGCGGGGTCTTTCACATGCTTCAATCTCTGCCGTGCCCACTCCATTGCACGCGTGGTATCCTTCAAGGCCGCGGCGAATTGCGAGAGCAAGGCCAGAAACCGCGGCTGATCCGCAAAATCATCCTTTCGCGTCAGCAGCACATCCAGGCCCTCTTGCAGCCGGCCGTGGGATTGAAGCGCCTGACCAATGCGCAGCACATCCTCGAGCCCGCCTGTTTTGATCAACTCCTTCCAAATGGCCAGTGCGAGCGCATGAGCCTCTCCACGATGATGAAAGTGCGCGAGTGCTTCTTTGGCCGAAACGCTGTCCGGATGCGCCGCCACCATCCCCAGGTAGGCCGCGCCTGCCTCCGTGCGCAGCTCCCACGATTCATACAACCTCGCCACACGCAGGTGATCATGCTCCGGCGCGGAGGCGTCCTTGCCCGCCGCCATTTTCAAATACGACGCCAGCGTCGCCTGCGCAGTCTGGGTGTCTTTTAGCTTCTCCTGCAAGGTGGCCAGCCGCACGAGCAGCTCCTTGTCCTGCCCATTTTTCTCCACCAGCCGCTGCATCTGCTTCGCGGCCTCTTCGTAGCGCTCCATGCGCTCGAGCGTGGCCACAAAACGCTCCTGAAGATCACGCCGGCCCGGTGTGCGCTCGAGCAATGCCGCGACCAGTTTCACCGCCGCCTCTTTCTCACCCAGATCTGTGAGCGTTTCCGCCAGCTCCATCGTAACCGCCGGGCGCAGCGGATTCGCCGCGTGCAGCGCCTCGAGACGCTTTTTGAGGCCTTCGATGTCGTCTTCGCGACGAAACGGCTGCGCCAGCCGGGCGAGCACATCCGCCTCCACCCACGAATCCTGCCCGCTCTGCTCCAGCACGCTCTCAAACACCGTCAGCGCCTCATCACGCTTGTCGGACCGCAGCAGCAAATCGCCCAGGCGCAGGCGTCGCGTCATCAAATCCGGCCCCGGCTTCGTTTTGCCTACCAAAGCCCGTGCCGCCTCCGCCGCCTCCGCATACAATCCCTCGTCCGCCATCAGCTCGATGACCTCCTCAGCCAGATCGAGATCCTCCGGATGCGCCGTGGTCAAGGTCTGCCAGACCTTCAGCGCATCCTCCTGCCTGCCCAGCCGCAGCAGCGTGCGGCCTTGCAACCGCGCGATCTCCACCCGCTGATTCTCGCCTTTCACGCTCTTCGCGGCGGATTCGAGGCTCGTGAGAGCTTTTTCAAAATCCAGCAAGCGTGTCTGCGCCTTCGCTTTCTCCAGCCACGCGTCCGCATTCGTCGAATCGGTCTTCAGCGCCTCATCCAGCTCCGCCACCGCGGCCTCGTCCTCGCCATGGCGGGATAAAAACAAGGCGAGGAGCTGGTGATCCGCCGCCGTGGCACCGGACGCCGAGGCCTTCGCCTTCAAAAAGGCCCGCAGCGTGTCACGCGTGCCCTCCGCCAGCCACGAATCCACGAAGCGATCAAACATCGTGCCCGCCTGCGGCCGCTTTCGCAGCAGCTCGTGGTATTTGACGGCTCCGGCGGGCTCCGGCGACTGCTGCGCCGCCGGCATCCGTGATGTTGCCGACGATGGAACCTGTAACAGCCTGGCCGAAAGTGCCGGAGCAACTGATTACCAACAGCGCCAAAACTGTAAAAACGTAGCGTAGATTGCTTTTCATAACGTGTCTCCTTCGGGTTAGTGGACGCGGTTTTGTGTTTGTGTGAATCGAGGCTTTTCACCACGGCAAAGCTAAGCCAATGTTTTTCGATTATTGCGCTCTCTTTTTCAGACTGACGATGTTCGCAAACAGGCGATACCCGCCCTGCACGCCCGCCGGCAACTGGCGGTAAAACGCATACGCCGCGTAAACGAACGTGCCTTTGCCGTGTTGCGCGTACATCAGTCCGCCTTTTTGCGGCGCTTGTTGGCGGTCGTTGCATTCCAGCAGCGGTTTGTATCGTTCGTCCCAGGTACTCATCCATTTCGAGCCGCGCTCTTCCACCCAGCCCTCGTCGGCACCGTCCGCCTCGACGATCCCGCCATCGCGAACCAGCACACAACCGACGCGGGGGTTGGGCGAGGTCGTC
>CALMTT010000508.1 GCA_937872615.1 uncultured Verrucomicrobiaceae bacterium
CAACGACCTCAAGGCCAAGGGCACGAAGTAAATCGGCCGTCATGGAGTGATGGAGTCGTGGAGTTTTGCTCCGATCCATCACTCCAGTCCTCCATTTCTCCACTACTCCTCCGAACCCGACCATGGAACTCAAACCCAACCAAGTCCGTCTCATGATGCTGAAGGTGGCGGATGCCATCATCGAAGCTGAACCGATGCTCTCTCAAGCGGATCGCGATCTCGGCGATGGCGATCACGGCCTCGGCATGAAACGCGGCATGGAGGCCGTGAAGGTGCAGTTGGAGAAATTGGAGCCCACGACGGTCGAGCAGGTCTTTGTGACCACCGGCACCGCGATGATGACCAGCATGGGCGGAGCCTCGGGAGCCATTTTCGGCACGCTTTTCCGTGCCGGTGGCAAAGCGCTCGCCACTGCGGGTCGCTTCGATCCGCCGGACCTGCCGTTGTTCTTCGATGCCGCTGCCGAAGCCATCATGAAGCGCGGCGGTGCCAAGCCAGGCGATAAAACGATGCTCGATGCACTCGTGCCCGCCGCTCAAAAGGCGAAAGAAGTCACCACTTTGACCCTGCCAGAGGCTCTCGCGGCCGTCGCCGCGGCGGCGGAGGCTGGCAAAGAGGCCAGCAAGGCCATGATCGCCCAGTTTGGCCGTGCGAAGACGCTTGGCGAGGCTTGCATCGGCTTCCCAGACGCCGGCGCATGCTCCGTGGTGGTCATGCTGAATGCGATGTCGGACTACGTGAAGACGGGTGCGTGACGAAAGTTCCTCGGTTCTGAGGGCTTCATTTGTTGCAAGGCATCCGGCGCGACGGAAAGTATCGGCTCCCAATCCGCTTTTTCCGACTCACGCCCATGCCAGACTGGCTCGCGATCATCCTCCTCGGCATCATTGAAGGTGTCACCGAATTCCTGCCGATCTCCTCGACCGGCCACCTGCTCATCCCGCAAAACCTCGGCTGGCTGCCGGCGAAGAGCGATCTCTTTAATGTGGTGATCCAAAGCGGCGCGGTGCTCGCGGTGCTGGCCGTTTTCACGCAACGCGTGAAGCAGCTCGCGACCTCGCTGAGTGATCCGGCGACGAAAGACTACCTCGCGAAGCTTGCCGTGGCCTTTTTCATCACTGCGGCCGGTGGCTTGGTGATCAAGAAGCTCGACATCGAGTTGCCGGAGACCATTCCACCCGTCGCGTGGGCCACCTTCATCGGTGGTATTGTCATCCTGGTGCTCGAGGCGATGCAAAAAGGCCGTCAGGGCATCACGAGCATCACGTGGACGGTCGTCATGGCCGTGGCGTTGGCACAATTGCTCGCCGCGGTGTTTCCCGGCACCTCCCGCTCTGGTGCCAGCATCCTCATGGCAATGGCACTCGGCATCGCGAGACCGGCGGCGACGGAGTTTTCGTTCCTGCTGGGCATCCCCACGTTGATGGCGGCGGGCGGCTACAAGATCCTTTCCGCGTTCAAAGATGGCGAGGCGGCCGGCGAGGACTGGGCCATGGTTGCGCTTGGCACGCTCGTTTCCGCCATTTCGGCCTTCATCGTCGTGAAGTGGCTGATTCGCTTCGTTCAGTCCCACACCTTCAATGGCTTCGCTTGGTATCGCATCGCTCTGGGCGGTGGATTGCTGGTCTGGGCTTACTTTGGATGACACCTGCATGCTGATCCGCCTTCGTTCATGGTTCCGACGATCGGTTTTCCAGACCTATCGTTTCCTGAAACACCCGCGCAAACTGCGGCAGCGGCCGGTCATGCGCTGGTTTGCCCGGCATTTCCTCGACAAACAGGTGTGGAAACCCACGCAGCATACCTTTTCCGGCGGCATGGCCATCGGCTGGTTCATCACGCTGCAACTGCTGCCCATCCAGATGCCCACGGCCACAATCCTGTGCGCCTTGTTCCGCGTGAACATCCCCATCGCCCTCGCCATCTGCTGGGTGAGCAATCCCGTCACCGTCCCCATTCTCGTCCCCATCGAGTATGCCATCGGCAAATGGTTCCTCGGCCTTTACACGACGGTGCCCACCACGCCCTTCCCAGATCATCTGCCGGACTCGGCGGTGGAGGCTTGGCTGGTCCTGAAGGAGCATGCGCCAGTGATGCTCATCGGTGGTCTGGTGCTCGGTGCCATCTGCTCGGCGGTCAGTTATGTGGCCACTTGGGGTGTGTGGGAGATCGCCCACCGCATGGAGGTGGCGAAACGTGCCCGCCACATCGCCGCGGAGAAGGCAAAACATGCGCATAGCTAAGATTTCGTGCTTGCCAGGAATAAAGGCTGCTTGGCATGCTCGTATCTGAAAGCGATCCCGGCCATCACCGGCCGCTTCATCTCATCCAACAGCAACACCATATCATGAAAGTACTCGCCACCCTCGCCCTCGTCATCGGTCTCACCAGTTGCGGCACCTGCCCGCTGTCACCCAAGAAAGATTGCTGCAAGTCCGGCGCCTCCTGCGACAGCAAGAAGACCACCGACTGCAAGACCTGCAAACACTAAGCCCAACGGCCCCCTTTTCCCACGAAGCCCGGTGCAGCAATGCCCGGGCTTTTTTGTTGGTGAGAGAATCACGAAGCTGCTGCCGGCGAAATCGGCGAGGTCAGGCCGTACTTCATTCCCACATGTCCGACTCCTCCTTCTCCCGCCGTCATTTCATTGGAACCAGCAGTTTGGCCGCCTTGAGCGGATCGCTCTTCACCGGCGTGAGCAGCGTGAAGGCTAAAAGCGCGGTCAAAGCAGGCACCGCGGGCACGTTGGAGCCTTTGAACCGTTTTCCGCGGATGATGCAGGACTGGCTCGTCACCGAGGTGCGGGCCACGGAAGCACGCGGGAATGCGAAACGGGCTGAATTGAAGACGAAGGCCGATGCGGAGGCATATGTGAAGTCGGTGCAAAAGCGCATTCGCGAGAGCTTTGGACCTTTTCCGGAGAAGACGCCGCTGAAGGCGAAGGTAACACGCGTGCTCGAACGCGATGGCTATCGCATTGAAAACATCCACTTCGAGAGCCGGTCGGAATTCATCGTCACTGGGAATCTGTATCTGCCGACGAATGCGAAGGGCAAGGTGCCCGGTGTGATCGGTGTGTGTGGTCACTCGCTTAATGGCAAGGCGGAAACGGCGTATCAAAGCTTCGCGCAGGGGCTCGCACGCCAGGGCATGGCCTGCTTTTTGATCGATCCGGCGGGTCAGGGTGAGCGCTTTCAGTATTTGAATGAGAAACTCGGCTCGCGACTGAACGGCGGCACGACGGAGCACAATCAAATGGGCAATCCGATGCTCCTCGTGGGCGATTTTCTCGGCACGTGGTTCGCGTGGGATGCCATTCGAGCACTCGACTACCTGCTCACGCGGCCGGAGATCGACGAGCGGCACATCGGTGTAACCGGAAACTCCGGCGGCGGCACGCAGACGACCTGGTTGTGCGGCTTGGAGCCGCGTTTCACGATGGGAGCGCCGTCGTGCTTCGTGACGACGTTTCGCCGCGATGCGGAAAACGAGCTGCCGCAGGATAGCGAGCAATGCCCGCCGCGTGTGCTGGCCTTCGATCTCGATCACTGTGACTTCCTCGCCGCAATGGCGCCGAAGCCAGTGATCATCATGGCGCAGGAGAAAGATTACTTCGATGCCCGCGGCAGCGCGGAGACCTACGAACGCCTAAAGAAGCTCTACGCCCTGCTCGGCAAGCCGGAGAACATCGCACTGCACACCGGCCCTGATCCGCATGGCTACACGCAACCGAACCGCGAGGCGATGTATCGATTCTTTGGCAAAGCCACCGGATTGAAGGTGGCCGAGTCCGAGCCGCCGATCACCGTGGAGAAGGAAGCGGACCTGCTGTGCACGCCGAAAGGCCAGGTCGGCGCGATGGGCAGCCGCACGATCATGTCCTTCACGAAATCGAAGGCCGAGGCGATGGCCTCGAAGCGTGGCAAACTCGATCTCAAGGCCGTGCGAGAGGTGCTGAAACTGCCACCGATGCCGGAAGCCGCGCCCGATTACCGCATTCTGCGCAGCGCGGGCAATCGCAGGTATCCCGCGAAGGCTTATTGCACCTACGCCGTCGAGACCGAGCCGGAGGTGCATGCGCTGGTGACGCGTTTGAGTGATGAAACGCTCACCTCGCGCGTGCCGCGAGGTTTGAAGAAGGCGGTGCTCTACATCTCGCATCACTCGGCCGATGCCGAGCTGCGTGACGAACCGCTTGTTCAAGAGCTTATCAACGCTTCGCCAGACGCGGCTTTCTTTGCCTGCGATGTGCGCGGCATCGGCGAGTCGCAGCCGGACACCTGCGGCGTGAACCAATTCCTCGCCCGTTACGGCAGCCATTACTTCTACGCGGCTTACAGCTTCATGCTGGATCGTCCGCTGCTAGGTCAGCGCGTGCATGACGTGCTGCGTGTCGTGCAAGTGCTCACCGAGGCCGGTCATGACGACATCCATCTCGTCGGGAATGGCTGGGGTGCGTTGCCAGCGGCCTTTGCGGCACTGCTGTCACCCGCGGTGAAGCAGGTGACACTGAAGCATGCGCTCACCTCCTTCCACGAGCTCGCCATTCACGAGGACCAGCAATGGCCCTATGCCACGATGCTGCGCGAGGTGCTGGCAAAGTTTGATCTGCCGGAATGCTACGCGCAGCTCGCCGCGAAGAACCTGCGCCAGATCGAGCCCTGGGGCGCAGCGGATGGCATGAAGTGATCCACGCGCTTGCCTGCCACGCGGCTGCGCGTAGGAACGCGCATGGACGAATCCTACCAGCAACGATTTGGCGGCATCGCGCGGCTTTATGGCGTCGCGGCCTTGCCGCGGCTCGCGGCGGCGCATGTCGCGGTGGTGGGCGTGGGCGGCGTGGGATCGTGGGTGGTGGAGGCGCTGGCTCGCAGCGGCATCGGGCAGCTTACGTTGATCGACATGGATGACGTGTGCATCACGAACACCAACCGCCAATTGCCAGCGCTCGCCGGCACGGTCGGCATGCCAAAGGTCGAGGTGCTGGCAAAACGGGTCGCGGAGATTCATCCGAACTGCCGCGTGAACCGCGTGATCGAGTTTTTGACCGAGTCAAATGCCGACCGCCTGCTCGATGGTGGCTTCGATTATGTCGTCGATGCCATTGACCGCACGTCGATCAAGGCGCTGATCATCGCCAAGTGCGTGCAGCGTGGTCTTCCGGTCATCACCAGCGGCTCGGCCGGAGGTCGTCGCGATGCGACGGCGGTGAAGCTGACCGACCTCGGCTTTGCCGGCGCGGACATGCTGCTCAAAGGCACGCGGCAGAGCCTGCGACGCGATTTTGGCTTCGCGAAGAGCATGGAAGGCCGGCCGATGGCCTTTGGCGTGCCGTGTGTGTTTTCCACCGAGCGGGCGATCTATCCGCAAGCCGACGGCACCTGCAAACTCGAGCCGCAGGAAGGCACGGAAGCTGGTTTGCGGCTCGATTGCGCCGCGGGTTTCGGCGCGGCGACCTTTGTCACGGGCACGTTTGGCTTTGTGCTGGCCGGTGAAGTGGTGCGCAAACTCAGCGGCGTGTGATTTTATGCCTGAGACGACCCGCTTCGCTCCGAGTCCCACAGGATGGCTGCATCTCGGCCATGCCTTCGCGGCCTTGTTTGCGGCGCAGCAGGCAGATTGCGGTCGCTTTTTGATTCGGCTGGAAGACATCGATGCCACGCGGGCTCGCCCCGAGTATGAAGAGGCGATTTTTGAGGATTTGGCGTGGTTGGGCCTTTCGTGGGAAAAGCCGGTGCGCAGGCAAAGCGATCACTTTGAGGACTATCGAGCCGCGTTGAACCAGTTGGAGGCGAAAGAGCTGCTGTACCCTTGTTTTTGCACGCGACGCGACATCCAGGATGAGATCGCGAGAGCCGGGAATGCGCCGCAAGGTCCCGATGGACCGCTTTATCCCGGCACCTGCCGTCATCTCGATGCCGATGAACGCCAGCAACGACTCGCCAGCGGTGCTGCGTATGCCCTGCGCCTCGATGTGGCGAAGGCGCTGGAGCTTCTCGATGCCCCGCTGAGCTTCACCGAGCTCTCACGCGGCGAGATGATCGCTGATCCATCGATCTTTGGCGATGTGGTGCTGGCCCGCAAAGACACGCCCGCGAGCTATCACCTTGCTGTTGTCGTCGATGATGCACTGCAAGGCATCACGCTCGTCACTCGTGGCGAGGATCTGCTGCCTGCCGCGCATCTTCACCGCCTGCTGCAGCATCTGCTCGGCCTGCCCGTGCCCCGCTGGCATCACCACCGCCTCATCACCGATGAAACCGGCAAACGTCTCGCCAAGCGCGACGACGCTCGCTCGCTGCGCAGCCTTCGCGAGGCCGGCTGGACGCCGGAGCGTGTGCGCGAGGTGATCGGTTTTTGATCGATCAAAAGATGATGGGTGCCGGAACGATCTTCACGCCGCCGTTGCCGAGCGGATTGCCTTTGGTTTCCTCGATCTCGTCGACGGCTCCATCCTTGAAGCTGAGGCTGAGTGTGCCGACCTCGACCTTCACATACACGATGGTCTGCACGATCTGGCCGAAGGCATCGCGGCCAGTGGTGACTTGCGGCACTTTTTCAAACATCGCGTATTCGAGGCGCTCTTCTTTGCCGCCCGCGTTGATCTTCGCGCTCTTGCGGGTGGGCTTGCCGAGAGAGGCCTGCACTTCCTCGCTCGTCATGCCGAGGGCCACCTGATTGTTTTTGATGAGCTCGGCGACCTGCTTGGTGCGGTCGAAGAGCTTCTTCAGTTTGTCGGCGAGCATCGGATCGGCGGAGAGCACGTCGGATTGCTTCACCCAGCCAGCGACATCGCCATGGCGGGCACGGCCGCGCACGCGGTAGGAGGTGTCGCTCATCGCCACGAGGGTGACGGGCACGCCGGGGGCGAAGCTGCCGATGGCGCGGTCGAATTTGTTCGTGGTGTAAACCGGTGACTCGGCCTGGATGCGGACGACGACGGGCTTTGGCGTGAGGCCTTCGATGGAGAAGGTGCCGGGCTCCTGCGGCAGGGAGGATTTGTTCTTCGAGAGCTGCGCGGGGGCGGAGACTAGGGCCGTGAGGCTCAGCGCGAGGAGAAAGAGGCTTTTCATGGCTGTTCGGGAGGAGAATACCCGACTCGGACGTTCGCGGGCAACCTTTTGTTCGACGCCGAAAACGTCCCGCGTATTTCTTGGCCTCCCCAGACCATGCCAAACGGACCTCTTTCCACCAAGCTCTTCGATCTCGCCAAGCAGTACATCCCCGGCGGCGTGAACTCGCCCGTGCGTGCCTTCCGCAATGTCGGCGGCGATCCGTTTTTCGTGAAGCGGGCCAAAGGCTGCCGCATCTACGATGTCGATGACCGCTGCATGATCGACTACGTGGGCACCTGGGGCCCGGCGATCCTCGGCCATGCGCCGGTTCCGGTCATCGAGGCGATTCACCGTGCCGCGAAGGAAGGTGTCAGCTTTGGCATCCCGAATCTTTACGAGGTCGAGATGGCCAAAACGATCTGCGAGTGGGTGCCGAGCATCCAAAAAGTGCGCATGGTGAGCAGCGGCACCGAAGCGACGATGAGCGCGATCCGCCTCGCTCGTGGATTTACGAAGCGTGACCGCCTGGTGAAATTCGATGGCTGCTATCACGGGCATAGCGACAGCTTGCTCGTGGCCGCAGGCAGCGGAGCGCTCACGCATGGCAATCCAGACAGCGCCGGCGTGCCGAAGGATTTTGCGGCTTTGACGAGTGTTTTGCCCTTCAACGACGAAGCGGCTCTGGAGGAGCTTTTTGCGCAAAAAGGCCACGAGATCGCCTGCGTGATCGTGGAGCCTTACCCGGCCAATGCGGGCCTCATCCTGCCGAAGCCCGGTTTCCTGCAAAAGCTGCGCGACATCACCGCGAAGCATGGGGCGCTGCTTATTTTCGACGAGGTGATGACCGGTTTCCGACTTGCCAAAGGTGGCGTGCAGGAGCTGGAGAAGATCACGCCGGACCTGACATGCCTCGGCAAGGTCATCGGCGGTGGTTTGCCTGTCGGAGCCTTCGGCGGACGGGCCGATGTGATGGATTACCTCGCGCCGATCGGCCCGGTTTATCAAGCGGGCACGCTCAGCGGCAATCCGGTGGCCCTCGCGGCCGGTCTGGCGCAGCTCCGCGAGATCGAAAGGCTCGGCGGCTACTCGCTGCTCGAAAATCTCGGCCAGACGATGGAGGATGCCGTGCTCGACGTGCTCAAGAAGAAGGGCCTCAGCTATCAGTGGTATCGCAAAGGCAGCATGTTCTGCCTCTTCTTCACCGAGAAGCCCGTCCACAGCCTGCAAGACGCGAAAACAAGCGACCTCGCCGCCTTCCGTAAATTCTTCCACCACTGCCTCGACAACGGCGTGTACTTTGCGCCGAGCCAGTTCGAGACCGGTTTCATCAGCATGGCCCACAGCAAAGTGGACCTCGACCAGACCGCCGAAGTCGCCGCCGCGGCCCTGGCGGCACTGTGACGATACTACTTCATCTGAATGGCCCGCACTCCCGGCGCGATGTCCTCCACGCTGAACTTCACCGGCAGAAACTGCTCGATGAGGGCCATGTTGGTGCGGGTGTGGTCGGAGATGTAGAGCGTGTGAAACTTGCCACCGCCGGCGAGTGCCATCGGGAGCAGCAGTTGATCCGCCAAGTGGACGCCGACGGGAGCCTTGGAGGCCAAATAGCCGCGCAGCCCCTTCGCCGCGGCAGTGGCGACTGCCTCAGCCGATTTTCCAAGCTGGGCGATGCCGGTGCTGATCTCACACACGTTCGCAAAACGTGCGCCGAGCAGGATGGCGTTGCCGGGGCCCGTGCTGTCATTGGCATAGCGGAGGTCGATGTGGTTGGTCGGCCATTCGAGGATCTTGGAGGCCGTCACGATCTCCCGTTCGGCGATTTCACGACCAAGATGGGCGTGCAGCACGCGACCAAAGGTCTCCACGAGCTCGCCGCGTTCGGTGAGCTTGAGCTTCTTCCACTTCTTGATCGGCCAGATCTCGGCTTTGAGCACGCCGCCGCCTGCCTGCATGAAGCCGGGACGCTCCAGCGCGACCGTGACATCCACTCCCATGCTCTGAATCAACGGGAGGAAGCATTGCTCGATGAACTCGAACGGCGGTGCCATCGGGTTGTGCGTGCCGCCTTCGATGCGCAGCGTGCTGGAGGCCTCGGCATGAAGCAGCGCAGGCAGCAGCGTCTGCAAAACGAGCGTCGTGCTACCGCCGGAGCCGATGGCGAACGCGTAATCACCCGCAGTGACCTTCCCAGGCTGGAAAACGAGTTCCGTGGAGCCGAGATCGGCCCCTTCGACCTCCGCGCCGCAGACCTCCGCCGCTGCTTTTACGCAGGTGAGGTGCTGTCGCATCAGCCCCGGCTTCGGACGCTTCCCACGGATGTTCGTCATCCGAAACGCCCGCCCCGTGACCAACGCCAACGACAACGAAGACCGCAGCAACTGCCCGCCGCCGGATTCGCCGGAGATGGAGAGGATGGAGGTGTTTTTCATGGTTGTTGTGAAGGGCATCAGTGATGGACTTCTTGGTCGGGATCGCGGTGCATGTCGGTGTCCTCTCCGCGAGCACGCGAAAGTTCAATACCGACGCCAATTTCATCGCCGAGCATGGCGAAGAAGCTTATTGCCTCTGTTTTGGGCCATCCCGCATTCATTTCCGAACAAAGAACCTCCCAGTCTTCGGGTAGTGACTCTATCTCGGCTGCAAGGTGCTGAAGCTCCAGCAGAGCGGCATCCATCCATTCTTCGCCATTCTCCGCAGCCGCATTGCAGGCATATTGCCGATCGAAATCGTATGCATCCAGGCCGCAACAGCCTGCCACGCAGTGAACCTCGAAATACTGCATCAATCGTTGCAGGTGCTTCGGGAGCTTTAGATGGAGAGTTTTGGAGTGATGCATAATCGGAGCGAGGTTCAATCATCTGCCTCCGCCGCGTCTTTGATGACGAAGCGGGCTTTGAGTTTGCAGACTTGCTGGGCGAGGCCGGCGGACTCGACGCTGTGGAGGACTTCTTTGAAGTCTTTGTAGGCGTTGGGGGCTTCGTCGATGGGGTATTGGCGGGCGTTGTAGAGAATGTCGTGGGTTTCGAAGTCGGCGTTGACCTCATTTTGATTGAGATTGCGGGCGGCGGCTTTGCGGCCCATGCAGCGGCCGGCACCGTGATTGACGCTGTAGCAGCTTTTCACGGCATCGGGCTTCGCGACCATGACGACGGAACCATCGCGCGGATTTCCGGGGAGCAGGATCGGGTGGCCGGTGGCGGCGAAGGGTGTGTCTTTGAGCGCGTGGTGGCCGCCGGGGAAGGCTCGCGTGGCACCTTTGCGGTGGACCCAGGCGAGCTGATTATCGACGACTTCCTGACGGGCGATGTTGTGGCTGATGAAGTAAACGAGCTGGCCTGTCGTGCCGGGGAGGACCTCTTGGAAGGCTTCCAGCACAAGCGCGTTGATGAGCAGGTGGTTCACGGTGGCGAAGTTCGCACCGAGCGCCATGTCGTCGAGATAGGCATCGGCCTCGGGTGTGCCGAGCGGGGCATAGACGAGTTGTTTGTCCTCGGCAGGGAAAGCGAGGCCCCAGGTGCGGAAGAAGCCTTCCAGCGACTTGAACTGGCGCTGGGCGAGGATGTTCCCGAATCCGCGAGATCCGCAGTGGCTGAGGAAGGCGACGTGATTGTCCCGAAGGCCGAAAACCTCGGCGGTGCGGCGCATCTCGGCGTCGTCAGCGAGCTGCACGACCTCGCACTCACCGAAGTGGTTTCCACCACCGTAGGAGCCGAGCTGGGTCATTTTGTTTTCAAAGCCGGGGAAGCCGTTGAAGGCACGCATCTTGTCGAGGCGCTCGTGGAGCGTGGAGACGTTTCCATCGTGGCCGAGGTGGGCGCTGTCTTCGCAACGCTGCGCCCACTCGGGCGGGATGCCGAGGGCCTCGCACACGCTGCGGCTCGCGCCTTCGGTGCAAACCTGCACGCCGAGATCAGCGGACACGCGGCGGGACTTTTTCGCCTCGCGCTGACCACGGCCCGCGCCGGTTGGCGTGCGCTCGATGATGGCGTCGATGAGGCGACGGCGGATGGTTTTGTCGATGATCTCATCGGCGGGGATGTCCATCTGGAGCAGCGACATGGAGCACTTGATGTCCACGCCGACGGGCCCTGGATAGATGTGCGTCGGCGAGACCATCACGCAGCCCACCGGCGCTCCGTAACCGCTGTGCGCATCGGGATTGAGCACGAGATCGGTCACGCCTGGCGCTGAGCGGGAGTTCAGTGCCTGCTCGATGCAGGACGGGTCAAAGCCCGCACGGATCGCCTCCGTGCCGATGACGGTGATGGGTTTTCCGTTGTTGTTACGGGCTGGGAGGATGGCTTCGGCTTCGCCGGTGATGTGGAAGGGGGAGTCGGGCATGGATGGTTGGAGAAATGGAGTGTTGGAATGGTGATTGCGAAGGCAATGCGAGGTCGTTAGAATGGCGCCATGACGATCACGGTGAATGAGTTTCAAAGCCTGGGCGCTTCGTTGCTGGAGCGGGTGCGGAGCTATCGTGAGGAGGTGTCTATTTTGGATGCTGGAGTGGTGGTGGCGCGGCTGGTTCCAGAGCGGGTCGAATCAAAGGAGAAGCCCTGGCATGCTCTGCGTGGCACGGTGGTCGTGAATGGCGATCTGACGGAGCCAGTTTGAGGTGAGTGCGAATCAGACAGTTTTTGATTCAAGGCCGATAGCTTTGAGTAGTGACGCGTTTGTTAGAGCAAGCCTTCCCGCGACATCTCTATCTGTGTGAAGATCGAAGCTTTTCCGCCCTTCCACATTAGCCAGGTCAACCACGAGATCCTTTGTCTCTGCAACCAAGTTGATGACGAGATTGTCGCTGAGCCCTACCTCTTCGAAGATGTTGCGCGTGCAGGTAACAGCCAATCCATGGGCAAAATAGTTGGAGCGTATTTTATACAACTTTCTAGCAGTCGGGTATGCAGTCGCAATTCGCCGATCAATGTCGGGCGGGATGGCCAGACACTCGGACACTTTGTCGCGATAGGACTGAAGAGTGACGCATTCGGTCTTATCTGGACGTTCATACAGCGAGCACAGCGCCATCGTCATTGTGACCATGTGGGCGCTTTTCGAAAGCTTTAGGAGAGGGCCGCAATCGGCCAGCATTTCTCTTTTATGTAGTTCGTGAAGAGCTGACAGGTTGTGGCCGATTATGTTGCTCAATGCCGCCCACATTTCACAGTGGGCAGACGCTCCCATCACTTTGTCAGTAATATGGGTCCAGATTTGATCGATGGTCAGGTCTTTGGCTTTCATGTTGGTTGATAGAGTCTTTTGATCAGGCTTTCACGGCAGCTTTCAGCTTCTCCCCATCAGTCAGCCCCAGCACCAGCGTGTTTCCGACGCCGGTTCCGACTTCCTGGAGGGTCTGCAGGTAGCGGAGTTGGAGGAGCTCGGGGTTGTCGCGCATGAGCTTGGCGGCGTTGGCGAGGGTGCGGAGCGCGGCGGTTTCAGCGCGGGCCTTTTCGAGGCCGGCCTGGGCTTCCTGACGCTGCTGGAGGGCGGACATGAAGCTGCGCTTCAGGTCGGCAGGCAGCATGACATCGCGGATGTCGATGCGGTCCACTTTGAGGCCGAGAGACTGGGCGCGGTCGGCGATGAGTTCGAGCAGCTTGGCACCGTGTCCGGCTTTCTGCTGGAGGAAGGCTTCGGCGGTCTCCGCGGCCACGATCTGGCGTAGGGCGAGCTGGACTTCGCTGTAAAGCACGGCGGCGGCGTCTTGGGTGGCGCGGTGCATCGTGAGAGCATCGGCGACGCGAAAAGTCGCCACGGCGGAGACCTTCAGCACGACCTGATCGGCAGTGAGGAGTTCCTGTCCCTGCACGAGGAGCATTTGCTCGCGGTTGTCGATACGCTTCACCTCATGGCCGGAAGCCCACAGGCGATGCTTTCCCGCCTCAAGGGCGCGGAGGTAGCGGCCATGCTGGAAGAGCAGCGCGGTTTCGTGGTCCTGGATTACAAAGCTGAATCCAGCGGCAGGACGAAAGGTGGAGATGAAGGTGTTCATGATGGTTGGTCGGTTGAAATGTCCTTCCCGGATGGCTGGCGGTCCGCTGACGGGAGCTGAATGGCCCGCACGCGGCGGACATCGCCACGCTGCCAGACAGCTCGCAGAGTCATCAGGCCGTCGTGTCCATCTGCCGGAGCAGATTTTCACCCCGGCCATCCGGGAAGGTTGTTATAAGAGGGGATTCGCACCCCAAGGTTGCCCTTTACTGGCTGCCCTCCTCACCGATGGGCAGCTTCTTTGGGCATATCGCTTCAGTCGCTGCATGGAGTCGGAGGACGGGGGATATATTGCTAGCCGCGTGCCAAAACCTGGCACGGAGGGGTCGGATGACGCTGGAAGCCTTGTAAATACAGGGGTAGAAAATTTTTCGGAGTGTTTTAGTCGCCTCCATCGGTTCCCTCTGAAATCCTGATTGTTTATCCTATAAGCTAGCTAATTATCCAAACTATGGATTCAGCTAAACCCATCATCACTTTTGGCTTCCTCGGTTCCACGTTGGACCGCGCTCAGGGCGCGGAGAGGTGGTCGAAATGGCGGCCGACGGTGGCGATGTGTCAGCAGGAGGACTTGCTGATTTCGCGGCTCGAACTGCTCGTGGAGCCGAAGTTTGCCGATTTGGCGAAAAGCGTGGTCGCGGACATCGCGAAGGTTTCACCGGAGACGGAGGTGGTGGTGCATGAATTCGCACTGAAGGACCCGTGGGACTTTCAGGAGGTGTATGAGCGGCTCTATGACTTCGTGCGCGGCTACGATTTCCAGCCGGAGAAGGAGGACTACCTCATCCACCTGACCACGGGCACGCATGTGGCGCAGATTTGCTGGTTCTTGCTCAATGAGGCGAACTTCATTCCCGCGCGGTTGCTGCAAACCTCGCCGTCACGCGAGGGCGGACGCGATGCAAAGGCCTCGGGCCGCTATGAGATCATCGACATCGACCTCTCGAAGTATGACCGGCTCTCCACCCGCTTCGCGCAGGAGCAGGAGCGCACGCTGGATTTCCTGAAAAGCGGCATCGCGACGAAGAGCAAGGGCTTCAACAAGCTCATCGAGCAGATCGAACTCGTCGCCGTGAACTCTAAGGCCCCCATCCTCATCATGGGCCCGACCGGCGCGGGCAAATCGATGCTCGCGAGCCGCATCTACGATCTGCGGCACTCGCGGGCCGGATTGAGCGGGCGATTTGTCGAAGTGAACTGCGCCACGCTGCGCGGGGATCAGGCGATGTCGGCCTTGTTTGGTCACAAACGAGGCTCCTTCACCGGCGCGGCATCGGATCGACCTGGCCTGCTCAAAGAGGCCGACAAAGGCCTGATTTTTCTCGATGAGATCGGCGAACTCGGCCTCGACGAGCAGGCGATGCTGCTGCGGGCACTCGAAGACAAGACCTTCCTGCCGCTGGGCAGTGACAAGGCTGTGCAGAGCGACTTTCAGCTCATCGCGGGCACGAATCGCGATCTGCGGGCGCAAGTCGCCGCGGGCAAATTTCGAGAGGATTTGCTGGCGAGGATCAATCTGTGGACTTTCACGCTTCCGAGCCTCGCGGAGCGTCGCGAAGACATCGCCGCGAATCTGGATTTCGAGCTGGAGCGCTATGCGAAGACGCATCGCCGGCAGGTGCGCATGAACAAAGAAGCGCGGGAGGCTTTTCTAAAGTTCGCGAAAAGCGCTGAGGCCAAATGGAGCGCGAATTTCCGCGATTTGAATGCCGCGGTGACCCGCATGGCCACGCTGGCACCGAAGGGGCGGATCACGGTGGCGTGCGTGGACGCGGAGGTGGGAAGGTTGCGCGAGTCGTGGAGGTCAGAGGTGAGAAGTGAGACGTCAGACGTGGTGCCAGGGGAGCTTGATCCGTTTGACCGCGTGCAGCTTGAGTTTGTGATCAAGACGTGTCGGGAATCGAAGACGCTCTCGGATGCTGGGCGGAAGCTTTTTGCCGTTTCTCGGGTGAAGCGCTCGAAGATGAATGATGCGGACAGGCTGAAGAAGTATCTGAAACGCTTTGATCTGACGTGGGAGAAGCTGCAAAAAGCGGGATGAACTCCCCCCGCTTCGCTGTCGCCCAACTGGATGAGATCACGCCGACGCCCTGCCCGTGCGGGCAGGCACGCCGGGCATTCAAAGAACCGTGGAACACGCTGGCTACGGTGCATCTGACGGACATTCATGCGGATTCCAAGGCGCACTGGCATGAGAAGATGACGGAGATCTACATCGTGCTGGAGGGTGAGGGCCACTTGGAGGCGGACGGGCAGATCATTCCGCTGAAACCGATGACCACGGTGATGATCCGGCCGGGCTGCGTGCATCGCGCCGTCGGCAAACTCAAAATTATAAACGTGCCGATGCCACCGTTTGATCCGGCGGATGAGTTTGAAGTGTGATCAGCGGCTCTTGGCGAGCTTGTTGTACTTCTCGACGAGCTCGTTGAACTCCTTCGTGCGGGCGTTGAGCTTCTCGATGGCGGTGTTTCGCTCGGCGGCGAGCTGTTTGAGGAGGTCGTTCTGCTTCGCGATGGTGGCGTTTTGCGCGGTGACGGCGGTGTTGTGATCCTTGAGGGCCTCGGTGCCCTTGCCGACGGCGTTTTCCATGGCGGCGAGCCTGGCTTGTGTTTGCACGAGCTGGTTCAAAAAGATCGCGAGAGTGTAACCGCGGGCGACGGAGTCGTTTCCGACGGCGGTGAGTTCTTCGGTGGTGGCGAGCAGCTTGGCCTCGACCTCGGCGCGGAGGATGGTGAGGCGCTCGATTTCTTTTTCGTATTCGGCGGCTTTGCGTTCCGCCTCGACGCGGGCGGTGTTTTCGGCTTCGAGACGCTTGGCGAGATCGGCGATGTGGCCGCGGAGGCGTTCCTCGCGCACCCATTGCACGACGCACACGGCGCAGAGGCCGAGCGTGACGAGGACGAGGAGGGTGGAAAGGAGGCGCTTCATGGCTGCGCAGGCGCGGCGGGGCCGCCGGTGGGCTTCACGTTGAAGGCGACCTTGGTGAAGCCGACGCGTTTGACGAGGTCGAGCGCCTTCACGAGGTCGGCGAAACGGGTGTTCACATCGCCGCTGATGTAAACAGGCGTGGCGGGGTCCTGGCCGAAGCGCTTGGCGAGCTCCGTCTCAAGCGAGGGCAGGGTGATGGAGGCTTTGTTGTAAAAGACATCGCCCTGGGCGTTCACGGCGAGGTTGATCATGTCCGGCTTGAAATCGCTCTGCGCGGCGGAGGCGACGGGGAGGTTCACCTTGATGGTCTGCTGCTTCGACATGGTGAGGCTCACCATCATGAAGGAGGCGAGCAGGAAGAACATGACGTCAATCAGCGGGATGATCTCCAGCCGCGTCTTTTTCTCGGGAAGTGGGGAATGAAGTTTCAAAGCCGTTCTCGGTTCGCAGTTCTCAGTTCCCGGATTTGGAGCTCACTTTGTCAAAGCCGTGCTGTGCTGCCAAAATGAGCACGTTGTTCGCGGCGGCTTCGAGGTCGAATTTGAGCGCGGCGAGGCGGCTGTGGAAGTAGTTCATGGGAACGAGCGTGCCGATGGCGATGCCGAGGCCGGCGGCGGTGGCGATGAGGGCCTCGCCGATGCCGCCGGTGACTTTTTCGACGGCGAGCTCGCTGCCGCCGATGCTGGTGAAGCTGCCCATGATGCCGGTGACGGTGCCGAGCAGGCCGAGCAGCGGCGCGAGCGTGACGATGGTGTCCATGGCGCCGAGGAAGCGGCCGGCTCCCTGCAATTCCTGGCCGGCGGCGACTTCGAGGGCACCCTGCATGCTGCTGCGGCGATGGTGGAGGCCGTGGTGGATCATGCGCACGACGGGATCGGTGGTGTTTTGGGATTCAGAAATGGCCTTGGTGAGATCGCCGGCCTCGAGCGCCTCGTAAACGCGCTCGAGCTGCTTTGAATCACGCTTCGAGGCGAGACGCAGCCACCAGAAGATGCGCTCGACGAGCACACAAAGCGCGAACGCGGACACGACCAGGATCGGGTACATGATCGGGCCGCCTTTGTGGATGAATTCGATGACGATGTTGGCAAGGGGCATGGAGCAAGGAGCTAGGGGCATGGAGCCTGAGGCATGGGGTGGGATCAGCGAAGTCGGAAGGAGAGCGGGAGCGTGTAGCGTTTGCCGGCGCCGGTGGCGGGGGATCCGGAGCGTCTGGCGCGGTTTCGGCGTGAGGCGAAGGTGCTGGCGTCGCTGAATCATCCGGGGATCGGGGCGATCTACGGGCTGGAGGAGGTGGCGGGGCACCAGTACCTGATCCTGGAGTACGTGGAGGGGGAGACGCTGGCGGAGCGCCGGGCGCGTGGGGCGATCCCGGTGGAGGAGGCGCTGACGCTGGCGCGGCAGATCGCCGAGGCGCTGGCAACCAAATTCTTTCAGGACGCCGCCGCGCAGCCGCCGAGGGGCGCGCGAACATCACGTGGCTCTGCATGCCGGCGGAGGAGGTGACAGATGCGCTCGGCCTCGTGGACGCGGTAGTGATGGGCCAATCCTTTCATTGGATGGCGCGCGATCAGGTGCTGACGCAGCTCGCGCCGATGATCCGCGACAGCGGTGGGATCGCGCTAATCGCGCCGAGCATGGCGATGCGCGCCGAGACCACGGATGAGATCGTCGCCGCGATGCTGGAGCGTTATGGCGTCAAGCATGAGAGCCTGCCACGGCCTGATCGGGAACCGGCGAACGAGCCGGCCTTGCGGCGCTCGGCCTATTTCTCGGACTTTCATTCGCGCGTCTTCATCACGGCGTTCGAGCGCGATATCGCCTCCGTTATCGGTCACATCTATTCGATGTCGTTCAGCCCGCGCTCGAAATTCGGCGATCGGATAGCGGATTTTGAGCGCGATCTCACGGCGGCGCTGCTGGCCGCTAATCCGAGCGGCGTGTTCAAGGAACGGCTGGAAACCGAAGTGCAGATCGTCCCCAAGCGCTAATCGTGCGTGGCCTTCTCGGGAAACAGGTTCGAAATGCTCGTGCGGTCATGCACGGAGCGGATCGCCTTGGCGAACAGCGGCGCGACGGAAATGACGCTCATATTCGCCGCGCGATCACCCCCTCCGGCTCGCATGCGCTCGCCACCTCCCCCATCGAGGGGGAG
>CALMTT010000509.1 GCA_937872615.1 uncultured Verrucomicrobiaceae bacterium
CGCCAAAACGAAGATCGCACCGCCGATGACGGTGCCAGCGAGCGTGGAGGCATGGCAAAAGCAGCGCGGCGAGATCCGTGCGAAGCTCACGCAGCTGCTCGGTGATCTGCCACCGCGGCCGCCGGTGTCGGCGGTTCAAATTGTGGGCAAGGAAGCCAAGGGCAGTCACACGCTGGAGACGATCCAGTTCGACAACGGCGCGGGTGAGATGGTGAAAGGCTATCTGTTCGTGCCAAAGAAAGCCACGGCGCAGAGCAAGGCTCCGGCGATTCTTTACTGCCACTGGCATGGCGGGCAGTATGACATCGGCAAGCAGGAGCTTTTGCAGACGAACGCGGTGCCGGTGGCTCCTGGACCGGCGTTGGCGGAGGCAGGCTATGTGGTGCTGGGCATCGATGCGCCGTGTTTTGGCGAGCGGAATGGTCAGGGGCCTGATGGGCCGCAGCAAAAGGGCAGCGCAGGGGAGATGACCGCGTCCAAATTTCATCTGTGGGCCGGGCGCACGCTTTGGGGCATGATGATTCGTGATGACCTCACGGCGCTGGACTACCTCTGCTCACGTCCCGAGGTGGATGCGCAGCGCATCGGCGTGACCGGCATCAGCATGGGCTCGACGCGGAGCTGGTGGATCATGGCGCTCGACGATCGTCCGCGGGCCGCGGTGTGCGTGGCGTGCCTGACACGCTACGAGGAACTGATCCGCGCCGGCATGTTGAAGGCCCACGGCATTTACTACTATGTGCCGGGCATGCTGAAGCACTTCGACACGGAGGCGGTCATCGCTCTCGCCGCGCCTCGGCCGATGCTTTTCATGACGGGAGATCAGGATGGCGGCTCGCCGGTGGAGGGCGTGCGGCATCTCGGCGAGATCGTGGGCAAGGTGTACGACCTCCACGGCTCGAAGGAGCGCTTCGAAAACATCATCTACCCCGGCGTTGGCCATGTGTACCTGCCGGAAATGTTGCAGCGCACACTGCAATGGATGGATGCGCAGGTGAAAAACGCGAAGCCGTGAGACTTCAGCGGCTCACTTCGAGTCCTCTTTCCGCTCCACTTTGATGGTCGGCACCTTCTCGGTGAGCTTCGACATGAAGTCGGTGATGAAGTTGCCATTCATCTCCTTCATGTGGCGCAGCGAGAGGCCGACGATGAAGGCACAGACGAAGAGGCCGATCACGATGGCGGCGGTCATGCAGCCGGAGCCAGTGGTGTCCGGATACTCGCCGGGAGTGCCGCGGCTGTAAGCACGACGCACGGGGCTGAGCGGCGCACGGGCCACGGCTTTTTGCGGGGGCGGCGGCTCGATGATCTGTTTTTCCGGCGCCGGCAGCGCCACCGTCGGCACCTGCCCGGTGTAGGTCCAGCTCTCGTGGATCTCGGCGTCGTCGCGCCGCATCAGGAAGGCCACCCGCACCGGCGACGGCCCCGGCTGCGTCCACTCGAACACCAGCCCGCAGTTCATGCCCGGGCACGGGTGCTTGAAGCTCCACCAGTCCTCGTCGGAGGCGTAGGAGATGAAGCCGGAGAGCGTGCGCCCGGCCATCAGGTCGTCGGTGGCGTCCTTGGCGCGCTTGAGGTTGACGCTCTGGTCGTCCTTCTGCATCGGGTACGGGTTGTAGAGGTTGTTGCGCATGCCCGGGTTGGCCGGCATGTCGTTGGGGTCGGGCTCGGGGAGGATGCGCAGGTCGATCGAGTAGTCCTTGCCGTAGTCGTACTGGTCGTCCTGGTAGTCGTGGATGACCACGTAGGTCGGCCCCAGCGTGAAGAGCGGCTGCGCGGTGCGGAGCGTGTGGCTCCCGTCGGTGTCGTGGAGGAGGAACTGCGGCGCGGCGCACACCATCTTGCCGCCCG
>CALMTT010000510.1 GCA_937872615.1 uncultured Verrucomicrobiaceae bacterium
CATCCAACGGATCGGTTTGGGTGGATCGCGGTCCACCCGAGCTGCCCACACCAGCCACGGTCGGCGGAGCAGATTCCATCTTGGGTGGTTCGGCTTGAGGAGGCTGTGGAATTGGGGGCGATGTGTTGGCGACTAGGGGCGGCACCGGGTCGGTCGGCTGGGCAGGTTTGACGACGATTTCCTCGTTGCCGGGTGTGGGAGTGGGTGCCGGCGGCACGGCTTCCATGTTTTGGGCCTGTCCAGTAGGGAGAGGTGAACGGCCTGTGGGCTCGACTGGCGTCTTGGGTGTGTCCGCGAGACCATAGGGGGCCGGATCAGGTGTTGACGCGGATTTCGGACCTGGCACCTCAGGCTCGGTAACGGGACTGTTTTCCACGACGGACGACTTCGGTTCGGGCTCGGGGGGAAGATTGGCCCCGAGCATTCCCGAGAGGGTATCCTTCAAGAAGTACCCAGCCAGCCCCAAAAAGCTGAGCAGGAACAGTGCGGCGATGCCGAGCCGGATAAAATTGGATCCCCGGCTTGGGCGCAGTGCTGCCAGATTACGACCGGAAGGCAACGGAGAGGCTGGGCTTACTGCCTGATTCAAATGCCCGCCCAAACTGAGGCCTCCGTGGCTCTGAGCCGCTGGGTTGAGGGCCTGAGTGGCAGGAGTCAAGGGTGCTGGCGGCATGTCACGGCCAAGCAAGGACCCTGCTGGCAAGGCACCCGTCATGGCAGGACCGCCCGAGGGGCCCATCGTAGGAATGCTAGGTGCACCTGGAATCAGGCGGGATTGAGATTGTGTCGGAGGATTGCCAACAGGCATGCCGTAGGCTTGAGCCGGATCCATGGGGGGCATGCCCAGTCCAAGTCCGCCCTGGGTGGGTGTCCAACTTGGCGTGTTACTTCCAGGAGGCACGGAGGACGGTGCCTGCAGGCCGGTAGTTCTGCGAGGTGGGAGGCTGGTGCCAGTCATGGCTGCGGGGGCCATCTGCGGCTCACCAGACATCATCCCACCTGCCATCATTTGCCCTAAACCTGGGGGCTGGCTTCCAGGAAACGGACCCGCTGGTGGTATTCCCATGCCCATAACTGGAGCTTGTGGAGGGGTCCATTGAGGTGCCGGCGCAGGTGTGACCGCTGGAGGCACGCCAAACATCGGTGCAGGAATGCCACTACTGGCAGAGGGCGAAGTCACCACTTGGCCACAAGTGGGACAAGGCCCACTGACACCTGCCATGTGGGCGGGGACAGTGAGCTGGGTGCGGCAAGCGCTGCATTCGAACTGGAGGACGTCGGCACTCATGCCCTGCCAAAGCAGTTACGGATAATATGGATGGTGTAATTCATTTCGACAAATTGAAGTTTTTAAAAAGCTCGAGGGTGCATGGTCGAAGGGGCGTTAGTAACGAATGACCACCCCAGCTCCTCCGCAAAAGGCTCCTCCTAATCGCGGCTGGACCTCGAGTTCCGGTAATAGCCAGACACTCGTCTGCTGTTGGGTTCGGCGAAGATGCCTCCAACGCCTTGTCACCCAGACGGCGCCAGCCAGAATGCCACCCAGAGCAGTAACCAGCAGGACCAGCCGGGCCATGATGCCACTGGGCGAGTCCTGCTGCTCATGCTTTTCGGGAGACGGTGTGGCGATCATACCGCTGGCCGCGCCAAAGTCGCGGAGGCCAGATTGCGGTTGGGTGGCCTGCTGGGCCTCGCCGAGGGCTTTTTGCAACCAGAACAGCCGCGGGGACAGTGTCGTCACAAACCTTTCAAGCTGGTCTCCGGCTTCCGTGGCCACGAGGGCCTGCTTCACACACTCACTGGCTGTCTCAGACAGGAAAACCGGGCTGGCCTTGTCGTGGACGGGCCGGCTGACGAGCAGCCGAGCCCGCCAAGGTTCGGCCAGTGGATAAACAACGAGGCAGGCATCGCTCGAAACGAGTTTTCCCGAGGCGATGGAATCGAGGTTTGTATTGGCTGGTAGCGTCTCGTTTTTTGCGACGACCAGAACGAATAGTTGGATCCGGGCATCGTTGGCGTGGAACTCAAGCAGGCGTTCAATCTCCATGGCAGCCATTTCGGGCAGTAGAGCCGCAGGATCGATGAGATACCTGTCTCCAGGCGCATTGGCGGCTGAACGCAGGAATTCATCGCTGGTTTCTCGGAGCTGTGTTTTGGCTGTTGGCAAGGCGTGCCGCACCTCATCCCTGCTCGCATCAGGAAGGAAAGAAAGAAGGTCCTGAGCCCGAAGCCGTGGAACGATCTCGCCGGACAGGGTGGGGGGGATTTCATCCAGTCGCGGCCCACTGCGAAGGAGAGGCTCTCGCATCGCCTGATCGAGATTCTCGAGGTAATCGGGTGCGTCCGGCAGCAGTGCATCGAGTCCGAATGCTCCTTGTCGCTGTTCTTGGAAGTGGCGGAGTTCCTCTTCCGACCAGCGTGGCAGGGGAAGTTCTTCTTCGGGTTCGCCGACGGCAACGCCGACCCCGATAAAAAGCGCCAGAATGGCCGTTAAAAGTGGCGGACGGCCCCGATGAATCTCGTGCCGGATTGGAGCATGGGAGATCATGAGGAATGTCGCCCCCCGACGCTCTGACGGCGCCCTGTCTGTGGCATGGGAACCCCGCCTCGAAGCGGCTGAACCATGATCTCAGGAATGATGCCGCTATAGAGAGGCTCTCGAAGCTGCCGTTTGGCGTGGCGCTGCAGCACTGCCAAAGAATCTTGGATCAAACCGCGGATGGCCGCCCCATAGTCTTGAAACTTCAACTGCTTCGCCGCCCGCTGAAGAAGGCGGCGTTGGGTAACCTCATCAAAGTAGCTCTCAATGGCATACCCAAACGTGAGCGAAAGCTCGCGAACCGCCTGGTCCAGCACCAGCACGATGCCGAAATCGTTCCTTTTCTGCACAAGAGGCGTATTGAATGCTCCTTGATTAAGCAGCCAGAAACCCAGTTCAGCCACCCTTAGGCCCGCTGGTAGCATGCCCAGGTAAACCGCAAAGAATGCTTGGGGCAGCAGGCGCTCAAAGTCATCCATCTCCACTTCGCAGCGCTGATAGTCTTCCAGTCGGAGGCAGTGCGCGGCATCCGTGATACGCTCCAGCCTTACCCACTGGTCCCCCAAACTTCGGCGAAGCCGTTCGGAGGAAAAGCCACAGGAGGCACAATGCGTCACCTTGGGCGCATTAGGAGCGGAGCACTGCGGACACTTCATAAACCTAAAATATATGGATTTTACAGTGAATCAAGAGTCAATTTGCTTCATATCGTTGCGAAAAAAGTATTTACACTTCCGGCCAAATGTGATGAACTAACATCCTCTGTTCGAAATTTTGCGAACGACTCTTGCCTCACTTGTCTCCAAAAAGACGCCATCGATTTCAACCTTGACCACCATGAAGCACCATACACTGCTTGCCTTAATCCTCGGACTGGCCTCCGCCGCTCCATTGAATGCCAAATGGCAGCGCATTTCTAGCAGTGGTGACAGGCCCGTGCCTGTTGGTCAGCGCGGCATGGCATCCCAAGCATCGCTTACGAGCTCCACGGGTCTTGGGAAGGCTGATGCCCTTCTATCTCAAGATCCAGCAGATGCCGTCACTGCCTCAGCAGGTAATAGCAATGCGGTCCTCGGTTTGGCGAAGCCGACCATGATCAATCGTGCGTCCTTCGCCAATGATGGCATTGAAGGCCGTGCTACTCTCTCTGGCAGCGCCGACAACAAGAGCTGGGCCGTGCTCGATGAAAAAGTCTTCACCGCTTCGGACCGTGATATCACCTTCGTCTTTGCCGGCATGCAGGTGAGGTTCGTTAAGCTCGAGTTCGCCCTCTCCAAAGGTGGCTCCATTCGTGCCTTCCAGATGTTTGGCGGCGAGCGTGATAGTGACTACGTGGTGAAGCAGGGCGTCAGCGACACAAAGAAAGGCTACCCGGTGAACTTCGCTGGTGTCGGAGGCTCTCGTGTCATCTATGCCTCGCCCAAGCCCGAGGGTGGCCTTGATGAGTCCGCAGATTACAACAAGTTCTCGTTCCCGGAATCCGATGACCGTTACCGCACCCTGATCTATGACTTGGGCCAGTTGCGTTTGCTGAATTCCTTCGGGTCCGTTCATTCTCCTCGTCCGGTGCGCTTCGAGGTTTTCACGTTCGACAAATTGCCCGAGAAGGAAGACTGGAGAGGTCGCTTGGTTTTTGAGCCGTCTGATTTCAATGTCCGTGAACCTATTGCTGCTGTCGAAGACACACGGGGCTTGGGATTCGTGAAAGCTAGCCTCAATAAGCCGGCCGCTGCTCGATATGTTGCCATGCGATGGGAGCCGGATTTCAACCCTCCTGCGTTTCAAGTGACGTCTGGCTACCTCTCTGGGAACACCTACAACACCAAGGCAGATGTGGCAGCTGCTCTTGTCGCCTCAGGTGCCGCACCGAGCCAAGCTGCTGCTTTGACCATGGTTGACTCGATGATTCAGGATGGAACCATCACCGACACAGATGCCGGGGTGGGCAATGCAAATGGCGCAGGCAACGGCAGTGCCAATGGCACGAGCAACGGCAGTGCCAACGGGAACGCCAATGGCACCGGCAACGGCAATGCCAACGGTTATGGCACCGGTGGCATCGTCGGTGGCGGAGGGGGCAATAGCGGCTCTGGCGGCAATAATTAATTCATGAGTCTTTTCTTGAGCCCCGTGCTTCACATGAAGCACGGGGCTTTTTGTTTGGGGCAGATTCATTTCCCTTCACACAGAATTAGCAGTTCCTTTTCGCTGGTGGCGTGGACAGGAAAACGTCAGAATGCCGACATGCGCCGGAAGACTGCCAATCTATTCATTGTGATCATGCTTGCGATCATGCTGCTCGACGGAATGCCTTCCGCGGGAGTGATGCACGATCGTGCCAAGCAGTGGATCGATCCGTGGCTGGACGCCTCAGGGCTTTGGCAAGGCCATTGGGCGCTGTTCGCTCCTGATGTCCTTAAGCGCAATGCAAGGGTTTCCGCAGAGTTGGAAGATACCAATGGCATCTCCCTCCATTGGCAGAGCCCCCGCTTTCAGGAGCTTTCAATCTTCGAGCGCTTTCGTGCATTCCGAGAGGGGGAGTTCTTTGATAACATCCGCAACAACGAATTCTCGGGTGCTCGGGACTCCGTCGCGAGCTATCTGGCACGGACGGAGTTTCCGGCTGACGTGGCTGGTCACAAGCTCATGCGTGTCCGCTTGAGGCGGCATTGGTGGGACATTCCGGCCCCCGGACAGCAAATGCCTCCGCCAGATGAGCAATGGCATCAGTTTTATGTGAAGGAGTTTCAGCCATGACCTCCTTGCCCGCGTCATTCCTGAGCCGCTTTGGGGTGGCTTGGAACCGCTTTTTTCACAGCGGTGCCTCACCGGCTGCCTACGCCATTGTGCGAATCGGCTTTGGCATGGTGATAGGCATCACGTTTCTCACAGGTTGGGCCGATGCTCAGAAATGGTTCGGACCGAATGGCATGGTGTCCTACGAGGCCTCGCGTGCCATCGTTGATCCTGACACGCTCACGTTGTTTCAGTTGTTTCCCCGCTCAGAAATCGCCGTCACGATTCTGTTCACGCTCGTCATCGTTCAGGCGGTGTGCCTTGTGCTCGGGTTTTATGGCAGATTTCAGGCGGCATGTCTGTTTGTCTTGCTCACCTCGTTTCACCATCGCAACAATGCCTGGTGTGACGCGGAGGACACGCTCATGCGCCTTGCTTGCTTTTTCATGATCTTCATGCCGCTTGATGCCAGATGGAGTGTGCGAAACCTGGTTTCCTCTGCCCGTCATCGCGGTCACCAAGCCTGTGAGTCCTGGCCCTTGCGCCTTTTTCAGCTCCAGATGGCGGTCATCTACCTCAGCACAGGCATTCTGAAGTTCCAAGGGGCGGATTGGAGGGACGGCACCGCTGTGTATTACTCGTTGAATCTCGTCCAGTATCATCGGTTTCCCCTCCCGGAGTTCATGATGCACAGCCTCCTTTTCAGCCAGGTCTCCACATGGGCGGTCCTGGCCTTGGAACTCGCCCTTCCTTTCATGCTGTTCATCCCAAGGCTCCGTCTCCTGGCCATCGTCAGCGGCATCTTGCTACACTTGTCCATCGATTACGCGTTGAACCTCTTCCTGTTCGAATGGGCCATGATCATCGGTTTGCTCTCCTTTCTGCCCTTCCGCGTGGACAGCCAAGCCCCGGCATCTTCGTGAAGCTTCCGCTCGCCTTTGAGCCCAGCATGAGCCAACCGTCCCCTTAGCTCTTCCATGAAAGTCAAAAAGCTCCTGCATACCCGTTACCGCGTCAATGACCTCGAAAAGACCGTCGCCTTCTACACCCAGGTGCTCGGTCTCGACGAGATCCGTCGCCACAAGTCCCCCCGTGGCTCCGAGCTCGTCTTCCTTCGCACGCCGAATAGCGAGGAACTCATCGAGATCTGTTCCTACCCCGCCAGCGGGCCGGTTTCCTTTTGCTCGGACCTCACCCACCTCGCCTTCGAGGTCGATAATATCGAAACCTTTGCCGCGCACGCCGCCGCCTTGGGCTATCCCCTTTCGGACGGCCCCACGGATAGCACCAGCGGTCGCTTTGCTTTCATTGACGCCCCAGAGGGCTATGAGATAGAACTGATCGAATACCGAAAATAACCCGCCTGATCGCATCACATGGACTTTGACTGGATTGGCTGTGCCTTTGACCTCTCTGCCCTTCCCCCGAAGGACATCGAGGAATCCTTCGAAGACCCCTTCTCGCTCAAATTGATGCCGGATGAGCAGGGCTCGGGCTCCGAGGCACGCTACTACAACCTCGGAAAGTCACTTCAAGGACACCCGGTCTTCAGTGTCTTTTGGACCGATGGAAAGCGTTACCGTGTCATCTACGCCCGTCGCATGACGTCCGCGGAGCATGACTTCTTCGAGCGGAAAAAAGCCGAGGAGATTTGAACCCGCCGCCGCCATGACCGCTCTCTCTCCTGATCTCAAAGTCGTCCGCTTCTGGAAGGACGTGCCCGATTTCGACTCCGAGGACGCCGAGATCCAGTTCTGGTCCTCGCACCAGCTCGACCAGCGCCTGATGCAGTCCTCCTTGCACCGCAGCGATGTGCGCGAGTCCACCACCATCACCCTGCGTTTCGATCCCCGCATGCTCAGTCGTATCAAGCGCGTCGCCCGCCGCCGCTACTTGAACTACCAGAGCATGATGAAGCAGTGGCTCAGCGAGCGCATGGAGCAGGAGATGAAAGAGTAGCCTCCTCAGCGACTCCCGATCACTCTCTTCCACCGGCCCAAGTCTGAGCCTTCTTCGTTTTCGTGGACAGCAAAAGTTGGGTAACAACCCAAACCAGCA
>CALMTT010000511.1 GCA_937872615.1 uncultured Verrucomicrobiaceae bacterium
GATCTGCTCCTCCTGCGTGGGCGAGTCATTCACCAGCGGCGCCGCCTTCGAGACGATTCCGGCATCACCGAGATACACGAGCACCTCCGCGATGTCGCGATTCAGGCCGGTGTCATTCGTCGGAAACAGCGGATCGAGCTTCGCAATGAGAGCCGCCTTCGTATCCGCATCCGGCTCGCCGAGGCGGGCAAAAGCCAGCATGTGGTCACGAATGTAGGTGACGCGGTCGAGACCCTTGAGGGCTTTGAAGTCAATCTTGCCCAGCGCATGGACAATCGGCTTCAGGAGCGTCTTGTCCCCACCGCTGCTGCGAGCGAGTGCCATCAGCGCAGTCAAAGCAGCACGCGGATTGGCTTCGGAGAGGGCCTTGTCCTTCCAAGACGCCACCGGCTGCTGCTCCAAGGCAATGCGAGCCGCAAAACGGAGATTTCGGTCGGGAGAAGAGAGATGCGGCCACGCAGCTTCGACACTGGTTCCGGGCCTCTCGATCGCTTCACGAGCTTTCGCGAGGTCGGACAAGTCCGACTTGTCAGACCCGTCCGACTTTTCCGTGCCCGTGTAAGTCACCCGATACAGCCCCGACTGCACTTTGCGGCCACCCACACTCACATACATCGCGCCGTCCTTCTTCGAGACCTCGATGTCCGTCAGCGGCAGCGGCGAGGCGCTCATAAATTCTTCCGCAGTGCCAGTATAGCCCGCCCCGTTCGCAGCCAGATGCACGGCATACATCTTGCCATAGCTCCAATCGCAGATGTACAGCGCGTCCTGATACTTCGCGGGAAACTTGGCACCATAACCAAAGGCCACGCCAGTCGGCGAACCGGGGCCGATGTCCACCACGGGCGGCAGGCTGTCCTCCCAGCGCACCGGCCACTTCTTGCTGCACGTGCGCCAGCCGAACTCACCGCCGCTTTGCATGAAACAAACGCGTGTCGGGCGATACCACGGCATGCCGGTGTCCCACTCCATGTCGGCGTCGAAGCCGAAGATGTCGCCGTTTCGGTTGATGGCGATGTCGTAGGTGTTGCGAGTGCCGATGTTGATAAGCTCCCACTTTTTGCCGTCGAGATCGGTTTTCGCCAACCAGCCGCCGGGAGCCAGTTTGTCGCGCATGAAGCCGCGACCGAGCAGCATGGGGAAAAGCTGATCCTCGGACCAGTTGCGTGGCACGCGGCTCGTCTCGCAGCCGGGTTCTTCCAATTGGTTTCCGCACATCACATACAGGCTTTTGCCATCCGGCGCGGCCACCACGCCATGCGGACCATGCTCGCCCGACTTGCCGGGAAAGGCGCGCAGCAGCTCCACCGTGTCGAATTGATCATCGGCATTCGTGTCCTTGCAGCGGTAGAGGCCGCGACCTTGATAAACCTCGTCGTTCACCACGCCGTAAAGTGCCCCGGCATGGTAAAGCAGGCCCTGGCAGTGCCCGAAGTCGATGCTGAGCTTCGCCACCTTCGTGTCCGCGGCATTCGCGCCCGGTGTGATGCGATACAGCGCGCCGTATTGATCGCTGCAAATCAACCGCCCCTGATCATCCTGCGTCATCGCCACCCACGAGCCCTCGCTGTCCTTCGGCACCGAGTAGAGCAACTCCACTTGGAAGCCTTTGGCGATTTTGATTTTATCCACCGGCGTGGCCTGCGTGGCGAGTTGCGCGAAACTGGCCGTCGAAACGGCAAAGAGGAGCGTGAGGAGGATTTTCATGCGGGTTGGAGGAACGCGTGGCGTCCCTCCAACCTCTCCGCAGGACCACGAAAGGGTCAAGGTTTCCGCATCAAAGGTCCGTCACCGGCAGCCACTTGCGCTCCGCCCAGCTTTGCAGGCCGAGTTCGGCGAGTTGCACGCCTTTCGCACCTTCGCGCAGCGTCCACGGGAATGGCGCGTCGCACACGACATGGCGGAGGAAGTCTTCCCACTGGATTTTGAAGGCGTTGTCGTAGGTCGTTGCATCGGGGACTTTCTGCCAGCCTTCGAAGAAATTGATCGGTTGCTGGATATCAGGATTCCAGATCGGACGTGGCGTGATGCCGCTGCTTTGCACCCAGCAATCGCGCAATCCGACGATCGCGCTGCCGTGTGTGCCATCGACCTGCATCGTGAGCAGATCATCGCGACGCACGCGGACTGTCCAGGAGCTGTTGAACTGGCAGATGACACCGCCCTCGCATTCAAAAGTCGCGTAGCAGGCGTCGTCGCTCGTGCAGTCGTATTTTTTGCCGCGTTCATCGACACGCTGCGGGATGTGCGTGGCTCCCATGCAGCTCACGGCCTTCACTTTGCCGAAGAGATTGTCGATCACATAGCGCCAGTGGCAGAGCATATCCACAATGATGCCGCCGCCGTCTTCCTTGCGGTAGTTCCACGACGGACGCTGCGCAGGCTGATCGGCATCAAGGCCGGTGAAGACCCAGTAGCCGAACTCGCCACGCACACTCAGGATTCGGCCGAAGAAGCCCTGGTCCTTCAGCAGCTTGAACTTGCGGATGCCGCTCAGCCAGAGCTTGTCCTGCACCACGCCGTTCTTCACGCCCGCGTCCTCGCAGAGTTTCGCCAAACGCAGCGCCTCCGCGGTCTCCACCGCTGTCGGCTTCTCGCAGTAGATGGCTTTTTTCGCCTTCACGGCCTTCTCGATAAAGCCCGCGCGTTGCAGCGTGCCACTGGCGTCGAAAAAGATCTCGTCCTCCGGGTTCGCGAGCGCCGCATCGACATCCGTCGTGAAACGCGTCACGCCGGTGCGTGCCGCGAGCGCGGCGAGCTTGTCGTGATTGCGTCCCGTGAGGATCGGGTCGGGCATGATGACCAGGTCATCGCCCACTTTGAGCCCGCCTTGATCGCGGATCGCCTTGATAGAGCGGATGAGGTGCTGGTTGGTGCCCATGCGTCCGGTGACGCCGTTCATGATGATGCCGATTCTGCGTGTTTTCATGGTGTTAAGAATAGAGGTTGGAATAGCTGGCCGCGATTTGATCAAGGAAGGCGTGCTGGTCGCCGCTCCACCAGCGGTTGGAGAAGATTTCGACCTCGCGGTGGCCGGTGAAGCCGGTGGCGTCCACCCAGTCGCTGATTTCGCGGATATTGATGCAGCCTTCGCCCATCAGGCCGCGGTCGTTGAGGAGATCAGTGGTGGGCGTTTTCCAATCGCAGATGTGGAAGGCATGCAGACGGCCCGTTTGGCCTGCGAGATCAATCTGCGACTTCAACTCCGGGTCCCACCAGACGTGGTACACATCCACCGCGATACCGACCGAAGCTGGCGAGCCGAGCGCATCACAAATCTCATGCGCTTGGCGCATCGTGTTCACCGCGCTGCGGTCATCGGCATACATCGGGTGCAGCGGCTCGATGGCGAGCTTCACGCCCGCAGCCTCCGCCGCAGGCAAACAAGCCGCGATGCCGTCGGTGATCTGTTTGCGTGATTCGATCAAACTTTGCCCCGGAACGGCTCCGCAGACCAAAACGATGAGCGGAGCACCGATCGCCTGCGCTTGCTCGATGGCGAGCAGGTTGTCGTCGATGGCCTTCTGGCGATCCACTGCCGATTTGGCCGGAAAAAAGCCGCCACGGCACAAACTGATCACCTCCATGCCCGAATCGGCCGTTTGGCGCTTCACCGCATTCAAATCACGGCCTTCAAGTGCCTGCCGCCAGATGGTGATGCCGCTCACGCCGCGCTTCGGAAACTCGGCGAGGCACTGTTCGAGGCTCAAGGGCTTCGTGGTGATGGTGTGGACGCACAGGCGGCTCATGCCGACGATCTTGGGACGGCTTCGATCATTGGAAAAAGATTTCTTTCCGATGGCTGTCATTCGGAAAAGCAATTCAAACCACAAACGCCTGCCCGACGAAAGCTCCCCTGCCCCTCCGGCGTATGTTTCCCAAGTTTTCTAAACCCACCATGCCCAAATCCCCCCTCATCTCGCTGACTTGCGCGGCCCTCGCCACCTCGTTCCTCCATGCCCAGGAAGGCGGCGAAAAGATCACTTACAACGACCACATCCGCCCGATGCTGGAGAACAAGTGCTTCTCCTGCCACAACCCGGACAAGAAAAAGGGTGACCTCGATCTGACCAGCTTTGCCGGCGTGATGACCGGTGGCGGCGGCGGTGCCGTCGTCGATCCCGGCAATGTCGATGGCAGCCGCATCTGGACCACCTGCGTGAAGAAAGAAGAGCCCTTCATGCCGCCGGAAGGTTCGCCGCTTTCGCCGAAAGACTGCGATCTGCTCGCGGCCTGGGTCAAAGGCGGTGTGCTGGAGACGAAATCGTCGATCGCCAAGAAATCCGCCAAGCCGAAGGTGGACATGGCCGTCGCCGTGACCAGCGGCAAGCCGGAAGGCCCCATCGCCAAGCCCGAGCATGTGCTGCTGGAGCCCGTCGTCGTCACGCCACGCACCACCGCCCTCACCGCGATGGCTTACAGCCCGTGGACCTCCCTCTTCGCCGTCGCCGCGCCAAAGCAGATCCTGCTGTATGACACCGACTCCCGCCAGCTCGTGGGCATCTTCCCCTACACGGAAGGTTACGCCCGCTCGTTGCAGTTCAGCCGCAATGGCTCGCTCCTCGTCATGGGCGGTGGTCGTGCTGGAAAGGTCGGTCACGCCATTGTCTGGGATGTGAAGACCGGCAAGCGCATCACCGAAGTCGGTAAAGAATTCGACCAGGTGCAGGCCGCTGACATCTCACCGGACCACAAGATGGTCGCGCTCGGCAGCCCATCGAAGAAGGTCAAATGCTACGACACCTCCACCGGCGAGGAATTGTATGTCATCAGCAAGCACACCGAGTGGATCCTCGGCACGAAGTTCAGCCCGGATGGCGTCTTGCTCGCCACCACCGACCGCAACGGCAACGTCATGGTTTGGGAAGCCGAAAACGGCGGTGAATTCTACATCCTCGGCCAGCACAAGGCCGCGGCGAACGATATCGCCTGGCGTGCCGACTCGAACATCCTCGCCTCCTGCTCCGCCGATGGCACTATCATGGTGTGGGAGATGAACGAAGGCAAAAAGGTCAAGGATTGGGCCGCACATGGCGGCGGCGTGCAGAGCGTGTCCTTCACGCCCGATGGCAAGATCGTCTCCTCCGGCAACGACGGCCTCGTCCGCGTTTGGGACCTCAACGGCAACAAACTCGCCGAAGCCCCCAGCCAGGGCGATCTCGTGACGAAAGTCGTCGCATCGTTCGATTCCAAGAGCGCCATCTCCGCCAACTGGCGCGGCGAGATCATCCAGTGGACATTCATCGACAAGAGCCTCGTCGAGACCGGCCGCTACGTCAGCAATCCCTCGCCCATCGCCCAGCGCATCGTGCAGGCCGAGCAGCGCATGGCTGAGCTGAATGGCAAGCTGCCCACGCTCCAGCAAAACGTCAAAAACGCCGAGGCCGATGCCAAGAAGCGCGAGGACAACCTCGCCAAGGTCCGCACCGAAGTCGCCGAGAACGACCGCCGCTCCAAAGCCTACCCCGGCGAGATCGCCAACGACGAAAAAGCCCTCGCCGCTGCCAAGGCCGCGCTCACGAAGGCTCAAGCCGATCACAAAGCCCGCGTCGAAGCCATCAAGCAGCACACCGACAAGTCCACGAAGCTCGCCGCCTTGACCAAAGAGCAAGCCGCCGCTGCCGCAGAAGCCGCGAAGTTGGCTCCGGCTGACAAAGCCGTGGCCGATGCAAATGCCGCGCTCGAAGCTGCCAAGAAAGACCCCGCCAAGCAGCCTCAGGTGAAAGACCTCGAAGGCAAACTCGCCGCCGCCAAGGCCGAGCAGCAGAAACTCGCGCCTGCCAAAGCCAAGGCCGACCAGCTCACCGCCGCCCTGAACAAGGCCAAAGCCGAACTCGGTGCCGCTCCCGCCCCGGTCGCCGACCTCGACAAGCTCATCGCGGAAACCAACGCGAAGATCAAAACGCTCACCGACACCCTCGCCGCGAAGAAGGCCGAACTGCCGAAGCTGCCTGCTCTCGTCAAAGCCGGTCCTGATCGCATCAAGAACGCCGAGTCCGATGTCGCCACTGGCAAGAACAACCTCGCCGCAGCTCAACTCGCCGCAAAATCCGCCAGCGATGAAGTGGCCGCGTTGCAAAAAGTGCCCACCGCGCTCAAGGCCGCGCAATTCAACACCGGCGTGCTCACCGAGAAGGAAAAGCTCGCCAAACTCGAAACCGACTTCAACGACTTCACCGAAGCCAAAAAGGATGCCGAAGCCGCCAAGGTCGCCGCAGCGAAGCGCATCGAAGACAGCAAAAAAGCCATCGCCGAGTCCACCGCGGCCCAGCCCGGCCTCGAAGCCGCTTTGAAGAAAGTGCAGGGCGAGCAAGCCGCCCTCGAAACCTCCATCAAGCCCACCCGCGATGCCGACGCCGCAGCCGCTGGGAAGGTCAACGAGCAGAAAACCATCATTAAGACCAAAGAAGCCGAACTCGCCGCTGCCGCGAAGACCAAGGACGAAGCCATCGCCGCCGCCAAAAAGGCCGCTGAAGACATCGCCAAGCTCATCGAGACCAAAAAGAAGAGCCTCGCCGAGGTGAACGCCAAGCTCGCGGCACCTGAAAAGACCGTGAAGGCCAAACAGGATGCGGTCACGCCGAAAGAAGCTGCTCTCGCCGCAGCGAAGAAAACCCACGCCGATGCCACCGCCGCCGCTCCAGCCAAGGACAAGGCCGCGAAGGATGCCGTGGCCGCCGTTGCTGCTGCCGAGAAAAACCTCGCCGATACCCGTGCGAAGCAAAAGCCCGCTCAGGATGCCCTAAACGCCGCCAAAGCCGAAAAAACGCCCGATGCCGCTAAAGTCGCCGCCGCTCAAAAAGCCGTCACCGACCTTCAAAATGCCGTCAAAGCCGCTGAGGGTGATGTGAATGCCAAAAAGGCCGCTCGCGATGCCGCCAACAAGGCAAACACCGAAGCCGTCGCCGCCGTGAACAAGGCCGCCGGTGCCGTCAAAACCGCCGAGCAGCAGCTCACGAATGCCAAGAACGAACTCGCCGCCGCCGAAAAGGCTGCCGCGCCAACCCGTGGTCAGCGCGATAGCATTCAAAAGGAGATCGACGCCCAGTCGAAGGCTCTCGCCGAGAAGCAGGCTGCACCCGCGAACATCGAAAAAGACTACGCCGCCAAGATCGCCCCGATCAACGCTGCCATCGCCGCCGCGAAGGCCGCCCTTCCTCCGCTTGAGCAGGCCTACGCCGCCGCGCATGGCAAGCTCGAAGCCGAGCAGAAGGTCCTCGACGCGAAGAAAGCCGAGGTCGCCAAGGCCAGCGGAGACTTCGAAGGTGCCAAAAAGAAGAAGACCGATGCCGAAGCCGCCATCGCCGCCGCCACGAAGGAAATCCCCGAGAAGGACAAGATCATCGCCGAAGCCAGCGCCGAACTCGCCAAGCTGGCGCCGCAGCTCGAGCCTCAACGCACCAAGGTAAAGCAGATGACCGACCAGTATCTCGCGATGCTGCCGAAGTGACGGTCATTTCGATTCCCTCTTGGCTTCGCGCCCGCTTTTTGCCATGATCGCTGCCTCATGGCCGATCAAGCCCGCATCTCCAACCTCGACGCCATCGACGCCTTCCGTTCGGCGTTGATTGTCTTCATCTCGAAGACACGGCAGACGTTGGATGCAGCCCAGGACACCGTCAAAAAGACCCGCGGCTGGCTTCAGACCGAGCAGCCGCAGTATTGGATGGCGCAGATCAAGCAGCGGCAGAAGAAGCTCGATCAGGCTCAAGCTGAGCTCATGAGCGCCCGCATGTCCGAGTTTGTTGAGAGTCCCACCGTGCAGCAGATGGCCGTGCGGAAATGCCGTTACGCCCTCGAAGAGGCGCAGCAGAAGCTCGAGCGCACCAAAGCCTGGGCCCGCGACTATGACCGAACCGTCGATCCGCTCGCCAAAAAGCTCGACGGCCTCCGCGACTACCTCGAAAACGACCTCGCACGTGCCGTGGCCTATTTGACCGAGATCCAAAAGATCCTCGCCGCCTATGCCGAGGCGTCCGCGCCATCGGCTGAGGCTCCGCCAGCCGCGGCGGAGTGATTTTTTATTATCCAATGCGCCGCAGCAGCACTCCGGCGAGCAGGCAAAGCAGTGCCGCCCAGGCAAAGAGGTGCTGGATGGGACGAAGCTGGCTCACTGCGGCAAGGCCTTCGGTGATGGCGGCAGGCTGGTAAGCGGGCAGCGTGGTCAGGGCGGTCGATGCCTTGCCATCCATGCGGTATTCCGCCGGATAGGGAGCGTGGAAGTGCTTCACCTCGAGCTTGTCGTGATCCTGATCATGCAAACGCAGGCTGAGATGGCGACGCTGCGCGAGTGGCACGCGCACCTCGTAAGCACCGAGCCCCGTCTCAGCGACAACTTGGCTTTGCGTGTTGCCGTTTTCATCGAGCACCTGTGCATTCCAGCGGATGTTGCTGACGGGAGCACCATTGTCATCGCGACGATCAATCTTCACGACCCACTCGCCATCCCTCAGCTCGCCTCGCGCATCGAGACCGGCCACGTCCGATTTGCGCAAGGCACCACGCAGCACTTGGGCCCAAAAGCGCCCGCAGCCATCCCACGCGAGCCATTCACCGCCCCAGGTCTCGGTGAGATCCCCCGTGTAGGCGAGGCCGATGCCGAGGCCAAAACGACCGACGGCGAGCAGCGGATCGCCGCTCTCGGCGGCGAGCAGGACCTGCGCAGCGGGTTTGGACTCGGTCATGACATAGCCGAGCGTCACCGGCAGGCCTTCAGGCTCGAAGCCGGAGAGCATCGGATGCTCCGTGATACCGATGTGAGTGAAAACACCTTCCTGCACGGCGCTCTTCGAAGCCTGCGTGGTCTCCTTCGCGAAAATCTGCGGCAGCGAAGTGGGCTCCTCGCTCTCGTAGTAACGGCCATTGCCGGCCTCCGCGATCTCACGCAGCAAATCACGCGCCGAACCCTGGCCCAGAGCCACCGTTGAGACCGTGACGCCGCCATCGGTGAGCTGGCGCACGAGGCCCATGTGATCCGCCTCCTGCGTCTGGCCGTCCGTCATGCAGATCATGTGCTTCACCTTCGCGGTAGTGCGGTCGAGGATGTCCTTCGCCGCGACCATGCCGGAATACATGAACGTGCCACCGCCCTCCGCGATGGAGTCGATCGCGGCCTGGATGGTGCCCTGCTGCGAGGCGGAGGTCATATCACAAACAATCTGCGCCTCACCGTCGAAGGCGATCACGGCGATTTGATCCTGCGGTCCGAGCAGCTCGGCAGCGCTCTTCGCGGCCTGACGAGCCATTTGCAGCGGCAGGCCGGACATCGACCCGCTTCGGTCAATCACGAGCGCCATGGCGAGCGAGGGCTTTTCTTTCTCCTTCTCAAAACGCGAAACAAGCGGTAGCACCTCTTCCACCGGCGATTTGTAGTATCCGCCGAGACCGAAGCTGTTGTCACCGCCCGTCATGACGAGTCCACCGCCGAAGTCGGTGACGTAAGAGCGCAGCAGGCTCATCTGTCGCGCTGTCATGTCGGTAGCGGAGATGTCCGCGAGCATGACGGCATCAAAGGCACCGAGGTCTTCCATCGTCGCGGGCATCCCACGCTTGCCACGCAGATCGACATCGAACTCCTGCTCCTTCAGCGCACGGGAGAAAGGCCGCATCTTCTTCTCATCCTGATGAATGATGAGCAATCGCGGACGGCCACGCACGCTGATCGTGGTCGTGGCCTGGTTGTTCACCGGGAAGTGGTCCTTCTCCGGAACGATCTCAGCGCCCCACACGCTCGGACCGGGATTGTTCATCTCCGTGTCGAACCACACCTTCGCCTCCTCGCCCGCTTTGAGCGTCATGGGCTTCTCCTGCACGGCGACACCGCGATTCAGCAGGCGCACTTTCGCATTCATCGGCTGATTCGCGATCACACGTGCCGTGAGGCGGAGCATCTCGCCTTGAAAGGCATTCGGCGAGGCGCTCTCAATGCCGAGCATCGCGGCCTCGGGCTGCGCGAGCGACTTCAGCGGCACGAAGCGCACATCCACGCCTTCGCTCTTCAACCGGGTCAAAGCCTCATCCACGCCGCTGCTCGTCGTGTCGAGACCATCGCTGAAAAGCACGAGACGTCGTGCTTTGCCTGCCGGGAAGGCCAAACGGGCCGCGAGCAGGCTCTCGCCGATTTTGGTGTGCGCACGGAAGGCATCATCCGCGACACCGCCGGTCCAGCTTTCGAGCATTTTGACAAAGTCAGGCGGTGTTTTGCTGCGCAGGCCATTGCCGAGCGCGAAAACGGAATGCGTGTCGCCGCTGCGGAGGTTCTTGATGCCGTCTTCGATCTGTTTGAGCGCGTCTTTGGCCGCCGTGAGGTCCACCGACTGTCGGTCGGCCGTGGTGAAGGAGCCGAGCACGCGCGTGACCCGACCCCGCCCGACGCGGCCCAGCGCGCCGACGCAGGTGCGGTAGCGCGCGACGATCGTCGACCCTTCGGGCGGGCGGAAGCCGTTGGTGCCGTCGCCGAAGGCGATGGTCG
>CALMTT010000512.1 GCA_937872615.1 uncultured Verrucomicrobiaceae bacterium
AAAGAATCAGCCGGGCATTCCGCTCACGGACCAGCCGCATCAATTCAAGCATTTGCCGTCCGCCGATTTGCCCCGCCTCGTCCACCACGACGACCGCGCGTTCAGCCAGTTCACGCTTGAGGATGAAATTGGCGACCGTGGTGGGCGACGGGAATCCCGCCTTTTCCATTTCCACGACTTGCTGACGCTGCGGCGCGAGAACAACCACACGCCGGTCAGACGGCCGGAGTTGTTCGACCAGCTCGTGAAGGACAAAACTCTTGCCCGTGCCCGCGCCGCCACGAAACACGGATACGGTATTGATGGATGAAAGCAAAGCATCGAGCGCCTTGCGTTGTTCATCGTCCAATTTAGGATTTACGGGACGCGGGTTTGCAACCAGCGGCCAGGCATCGCCCACGCCTTCTTTTGCGGTCTGAACGATTTCCCATTCGCGCACCAGAACTTCGCGCAAAGTGACCGCACCGGGACGTTGCTCGTCTCGTATGTAGCCGCGCCGTTCGGTGAAATCCTTGAGTTCGGAAACGGAAAAGCCTTCGCCCCGTGCGCGGCCCAACGCTTCCTGCCACAACTGACATTCGAGCACGACAGAATTCCGGTCAAACAAATGCTCCTCTGCCCATTGGACGGCCTCGGTGACGGTGACAGACTTTTTCTCGATCACGTCGTTGCCCGGCAGTTTGGAAAGCTGGCGCAGCGAAGCACGTTCAGCTTCGCTCAACTGCGCTTCCCACAACGTCAGCAATTCCGCACGGCTCAAATCCTTTTGCTTCCGGCTTCGTTCTGCCGTGGCGAGTTGGGCACGCAAAGCTTGGAAGTTTGCGCTAGCGAGTTCCGGTTTCTCCGCGAGAAGTTTGGCGAGAGCTTCGTCAATCTGCGTGTGCCGTTTGGAGAACCGTTCGCACAGTTGTTCGGAGACGCCTTCAACTTCAAAGTCGCCTCGCACGCGATTGCGAATCCGATAGCCGAAGCCACGCAATGCGCGGGTGAGTTCGTGGTAATAGGCATTTTCGGCAAATTTTCTGGCGCGCAATAATTCGTGGTTCTGAAGCGCCTTCCAACGATTCTCCACTGCGTCAAACGTCGCGTTGAAAACAATGCAGTGCGTGTGCAGGTGTGGATCAAGCGTGCGCGACGTGTCATGCGTGAACAAGGCGGCGGCAAAGTTGCCGGTTAAGCGGTCGCTCTGCGCTCCACCTACTCGAACGCGTGCGGCCGTGAATGCTTCAAACTCTCGCAACGCCAATCGCACGGCGCGGTTGTGTGCTTCAAGAATTCGTTCATCTTTGCCGAGGAAACCCGCGATGGAAACCGATTTCGGAGGTGAGAATGTGAAGTCGAAGAATATCCGCCGATTGGGCGCGTTCTCGCCGCCTACCGTCCGCGTCGTGTTCAACCGTTGCGTCAACGTCTCGCCAGAAGACGGATGCTGATTCTCGCAAAGCCGCAGGAAATCTTCAGCGTGGACTTTTCCGACCAATCCAAGCCGTTGCGCACCCAACCCAAACCATTCTCCCGCCACCCGGTGTCCTTCATCGTAGTAGTCCCCAACCGCCAGGTGTTCCTCGAAGTATTCCTCTGCGTTCTTGAGGTTGTATTGCGTCTTGGCCGTGACCACGGAGCAAACTTTACCCGGAAGGAGGGCGCTCGTTGTGTATCAGATACACTTCCGTCGCTTTTACTTAAATGCGGCGGGAAAGTTGGCGTTCGCCTTGAGTGGTGGCGCACAACCCAACTTGCGCCGACTATGCCGAATACCAACACTCAGAGAAGCACACCGCCGATAGCGGTGTGCTTCCGCCGCGAGGAGAGTTTTGAACCGACTTAAGCGGCAACGCCCGCCATCTTTTCGCATTCTGCCGCGCAATGTTCGCACGCATCGGCGCAACGCTGGCAGTGTTCGGCCTCGTGCTTGCGGCATTCCGCAGCGCAATGGCGGCAAACCTCTGCGCAATGTTCGCAGATGTGTGACGCTTCTTCCGAACCTCTGGCCATCAACGCGGCAGCGAGTCGGCAAATGTCGGCGCAGTCGCGATCATTGGCGATGCAACGCGCCATCATTTTTACATCGTCCTCCTGCAAGCACGCGCTGGCGCAATGTTCACAGGCGGCGGCGCAGTCGTTGCAGGCTTCGATACAGGTTTCATATTTATCGTGCATAACTTTTCTTTCTCTTTGGTTTTTGGTTTCAGTTTCAGGGAAATTTCAAAACATGATTCGCGCGCCAATTCCCCAGCCGTAAGTCGAGTGCCATTGGCCGATGATCGCGAAATTCTTATGAAGCATGTAGTCGAGATGGACGCGCTCTTCCCAATAGGTGTGTGTGTCATAGCGAGCCTCGCCACCAAGCATGAGACGCGGTGTAAGCGGAATGTTCTTGCTCAATCGCACCCGCGCGCCGCCGTCGGTGTCCACCCACACCGTTGAGTCAATGTTGAGTGGCATCCGATACATGAGGCCGAAGACTCCGCGATTGCTGTCGCTGTCGTAGTCAAGCGGATGACTTGTGATCGTGCCTTCGGTGTCCAGACCGCCGAAGAGCCGGAAGAAGCGGTTGAAGTAACGCTCGTAAAGCGTGGTCGTTTCCACTTCTGTGCCGGGGACATTGTTCCAACCGGCTTCCCATTCGAGGTTGAAGATGTTCCGCGTGTTGGCGAACTCGACGTAGCCTTGCGTCATGTTATTGAAGATGTCCGCCGTGCCCCAAAAATAATACGGGTCGCGATAAAGTTTTCCGCGCACGGCGGCGGTGTCCGGGTAAGGTTCGAAGCCGTCGTAATGCACCACGCGCGCCATGCCGCTCTCAAGGTGGTAAAGCAAATGACAGTGAAAAAACCAGTCGCCGACTTCCTCCGCTGCGAACTCGATGACGGTCGTCTGCATGGGCGGAACATCCACGGTGTGCTTGAGCGGCGAGTATTCACCCTGACCATTGATGACGCGGAAGAAATGCCCGTGCAGGTGCATTGGATGATGCATCATCGAGCGGTTGATCATGATGAACCGCACCGTCTCGCCTTGCTTGATCTTGATCGAATCGCTTGCGTAAAGCGTTTTGCCATTCAGCGACCAGACATAGCGTTCCATATCGCCGTCCAGCGTGAGCCGCACTTCGCGCACCGGAGCATTTGAGGAAAGCCCAGTGTTCCTCACGGAGCGCAAGTCCTTGTAGGGCGGGACGGGACGTTCGCCCATTCCGTCCATCGTCAATGGCTTGCGCGATCCAATGTCCGGTCCGAGCGGAATAAAATCCCAGGTGTGCTTTTTGCCGTTGTGGGAGTTCTCGTCGGAGTCCATCGCCATTCCCTCCATGCTTTTCATTTCCATCCCGCCGTCCATCGGCATGTTGTGATCCATCTTCATTCCGTCGTTCATGGGCATGTCACCCATTTGCATCCCCTCCATTTTCATTCCCGGCGTCATTTTCATGCCCATCATTTCTTCCATTGTCATCGTCCCACCCATCAGGCCGGGTTTGTCGAATTTGCCTGCGTTCACTTCGTCATTGGGCATTCCCATTGTGCCGCCGGGCGTGAGTGCAAAGATGTTTTTCAATTTCAGTTGACCCATCGCGTTGTAAAGATTGGCGTGCGGCATGTTGGGCGCGAAATGTTTCTTGCCTTCACCAATCCAGATGGAAGCCCACGCCGAACCGTCTTGCGCGGTGGCGCGGAGTTCATACGCGCCCGGACCAGGCGGACGTATCAGCACGTCGTAAGTTTCTGCCACGCTGATCAACACGCGATCTTTCTTCACTGGCTCAACCTCCTGTCCGTCGGCGGAAACAATCGTCAACGGCCCACCCGCGAATTGCAGATAAAAGAACGTGGACGACGAGCCATCCACGATGCGCACGCGAACGTTTTCATTCGTCTTCGCCGCGAGGTGATGCTCCGGTTCGCCGTTGGCGAGAAAGCGGTCGTAGGCAATATCCGAGAGATCCATCGGCGGCATGCGCAGCAACTCGCGCTTCCAGTAATCGCCTTCCTTGCCTGCGATCAGCGCGCCGAGAACGGATTGCGAATTTCCTCGTTGGAGCGCCGGCCATTCGCTGCCGCGCTTGAGCCAGCGCAAAACTTCGTGCGGATTTTCATCCGTCCAATCGGAGAGCACGACCGTGTGATCGGAATCACCGGCCACTTCGCCGGCGTTCGGCAGAAAAACAAGCGCACCGTAAACTCCTTGCTGCTCCTGAAGCGCGGTGTGCGAGTGATACCAATACGTTCCGCTTTGCCGGATGGGAAATTCGTAAATGAAACTCGCGCCCGGCTTAATCGGCGGAAACGTGATGAACGGCACGCCATCCATACGATTGGGCAACAGAACTCCATGCCAATGAATCGAGGCGTCTTTCTTCATCGCGTTCGTCACAATGATGCGCGCCAGATCTCCCTCGTGAAAGGTGAGCGTCGGCGCGGGGATGCTGCCGTTGACCGCGATGGCGGTGCGCGGCTTGCCCGTGAAGTTCACGGCCTTCTCCGCAATGGTGAGATGATATTCCACAGTCGCAGCGGCGACAGGCAGGGCGCAGAGCGCAAGGATTGTGGCGGCGAGCAGTTGAAAAGGGCGGCGGTTCGACGGTTTTGATTTCATGGTAATTCTATTGGTTTGCTTCTGATGAATGATGATCTTCACTGGCTGAGGAAGAATCCAACGGCGCGGGTTCGTGGCGAAATTCCGGATGGTGAATTTGTCCGCCCGCGCGGCTGACCCACGCGCCGACGCCCAGCGAAATCACGGCCACAATCAGCGTCGTCACCGTCAGTGGATTCGCTGCCTTCGGGAATTTTCTCAAACTGACCAGCGCGGCAACACCGAGCAACGCGGTCGCGTAAAATCCCCAGATAAACTTTGCCGCGCGCGCCATGTGTTCCGCCAGCCAGCGTCTCCCTTCTTCATCGCTGGTGTTGCTGACGTTTTGATAACCATTCTGCCCGTAATGCAGAACTGGCCACGCCGCCGCCGATGTAAGAATGATGATTCCCAGCGCGACGCCCTTCGCTGCACGACTTCGCGTGAACAAGGCTGCCATCAAAGCCAGCACACCCATGCTTAATCCATAAACTGGCAGCGGATTCAGCAGCGTGTGGATGTATTCCGGTGGCTGGCCGAACAATCCCGGTCCGGGCGGCGGCGCTTCTCCTTCGTGCGCCGTGGCGGTGAGGGCGGTGAACATGGTGATGACGATAAGTAATTGTAAGATTTTCATTGGTTCAAAATTTGGTTCGTGGTTGCGGGATTGATTAAAATGCTCGAGTGTTTGACTCAAAGCGGCGGAGGACAAAATCAATCGCGAATACGCGCGATTGATTTTGATCAAACAACAGGCGGAGCGAGGCTGCGAAACGCCGGACCAAGACACACCTCCGGCGTGAGGATCAGATCACATCTAATTGTTTGGCGAAAGTGTTCGGCGTAAGGATTGGTTTCTGAGGCCAAGGTAGATGAAGGGAAACGAGGGAAAACCGCCGTGATAAGTTGCGGGGGTGGGGTATAATTGAGGACTGATGGCACAATCGTTGACGCCAAAGCACTACAAAGAGTTTGGTCATTGGGGCAGCCTCCTGGATAGTGTCCATGCGACGAATCGTCGTGGTTTGCGTGCGAGTTTGAATCTTTGTGCCCAACACCACCGCCTTCAGAATCGCATCGCCCCTCTAAACATTCGGTGGAACAAAATATCAAACTCGTCGTCCATGAAATAACGACGACCAACGCGCAGAGACGGGTTGAAAATGAGAGTTCCCGACACTTCATCATCACTTTCGGTTGCACATATCGAGCCAACTAACGGGTCGGCATTTCTCAGCATTTTTTGCAATGTTGTGTGTTTACCGCGCTTATTAATCCCGCAAAACGCGATTCCGACCACCTCGACCTTTGCAATTTGCAAATTCGGTCTCCATGAAATCTACTTCAAAAACTTCTAAATAAATACGGGGTCTATACCCTCCTGTGACATCGGATTTAACCCGAGACTGAAAGCTGCGGACGCCGCTGGGCAATCTGCGCATTCCTTAGCGCCGTCGGAGACCGGATGCAAGGAATTGACCACACGAGACATTTGAGGGACTGTCCGTAGTTGTCGAAACGCCCAACAAGCTCATCGCCCGAGGAAACCTCCGTGCAAAACCGCGCGCGCAGTTGACCTGTGAGCCGGGTTAAATCAGACTCAAATCCCATGATGACCATGACGCCTCGTGTCAGCAAAATCGCGCTTACGGCGCACGTTACTTCGTCGGTCGGCTGGCTCGGCGCGGTCGCAGCTTTTCTGGCACTGTCCGTTGCCGGCCTGGCCAGCAAGAACGATCAGGTCGTTCGTGCCGCCTATTTCGCAATGGAGTTGATTGGATGGTGCGTCATCGTTCCGTTGAGTCTCGCTTCTCTATTGACCGGACTGGTGCAATCGCTTGGCACTTCATGGGGCTTGTTCCGGCATTATTG
>CALMTT010000513.1 GCA_937872615.1 uncultured Verrucomicrobiaceae bacterium
AAGCCCAAACGCATGACTACTGCTTACGACGCACGGATTCCGGAAAACATCGACGTCTTCACACTGGCGTTGGCGTGGTTCCTTTGTTTCATGATGGCGTTCTTCGCCGTGCGTTGGATCGCAGGCAGGCTTCGACGTCGGCACGAACCACAGATTCCGCCAAACAACGTCCCCCACGTGATCCATGTGTATCATCATCACGTGATCGAGATCCGACGTGAGCCCAATTGGGACCACAGCCGGTCCGATCAACATTCCACTCGCGACGGCTAAAAGCCAAGCGAGGCGCTAAACCAGTTTTCGTTTGCAACGGGGTCGATCGGTTGATTGGCCCTAGCCCGAACCTGTCAATCCGAGGGAAAACTCCAGTTAGGAATGCTCACTCCCCAATCACCGGGAGCGGTGAGCCTTGGAAGGTCACATTCCACCGCTCAAGCTGCCTTCCATCAACAGGAGCCCCACCTCGGATCCAAGGGTTATCAGAGATGTTGTGCGGTTCGGTATGGGGGGAGTGATCTGCATCGGCATCGGTCAGCCATCTGTAATTTGTTCGGCAATGACCTAAGGCGGTTCCGGGTCCGGCTTGCTTCGCTGGAAGCCCAACCCGGAGCCTCCAAAGTCGTAAGGAGGTCCCATTCGATGTTCGCGGGGCAACGTCGCCCGAGCCATCGCTATGATGCGCGATCGGGCTTGCTTCTCCCAAGAGGAGATGGCCGAGCGTCTTCAACGACTGGGCCTCAATGTCTCTCGGGATCAAATTGCCAATTGGGAGCGCTCGCGATCTTTTCCCACCATCGATGAACTGGGGGCTTTCATGGGCATCGTCCACGTCATCGAGCTCTACATCCCCGCCGATACAAAACCCGTATCCGACCGAAATGGGTTCGATCGCAGGCTCAAACATCCTCTCCACATCACTTGCGGCGCAGAAGCCAACTCCAGTCCACCGACTTCGATCACCATCCGGTTCGTCAGCCACTTGAATCAACCATCCCCAAGCAAGCGGACACGGGGCCGCAGACGGCGAGAGCGTGGAAAGGGATGATCCGAAAAGCAAAAAAATCCGAGCCACTGACGCCAAGGAGGTGGGGGTGGAGATCCCCGCTGAAGAAACGCGCATCACCCGAATAAAAAGCTAATTGCGGTGCAGACTCACAGTCCCTTGTCGTCACCGGTCGCTTGCACACGCGAAAGCAGGTGGCTCACCATCCGCAGTAATTCAGAATTTGGGTAGGGCTTGAACAAAATGGCGTCCGGGATTGCATCGGTGAGCAGCCCTTGGACGCGGGCGGGTGAGTCTCCACTCACGAGGAGAACCGGCATGCGTGGGACGTGCTGACGCAACAGACGTAGCAGGTCTGGCCCGTTCATAACGGGCATCCGCAGATCGGTGATCACTAAATGGAAGCGAGCGGTGGGGAATAGTCGCCAAGCTTCCTCTCCATTCTCCGCGCAGGTCACCGAATAGCCCACGGAAGACAGGAGTCGTTCCATGGCTCGCCTCGGAATGGCCTCATCGTCCACGACGAGTATGGAGTGTGCTAGTGGTTGCGCCTGCAGAGAAGTGGTCATTTGCTGCAGAACAGAGTAGGAGTTCCAAGGAACGGAGGCAAGGCTTTGCGCAACAGGCTTTGCGCGATGGCTCATCTCTCCCAGGGCTTGGATCGCCCGCGATGTGGTGGAAGCGCGTTGACGAAACAGAAGACCGGAGCCGCATCGTCAGGGGACCCGCTCAGCACTCCAAAATCACACGGAGGCTACTGGTGGGCGACGTAGAGATAGACTGTCACCGTGCCGTTGGCAGCCGGCGCGCTGTAGATACATCGCCCTACTGCATCCGCCGCTGAGGTAGTGTTCACCACGCTGTCCACGAGAGCGTTCAAGGCAACGGCATCCTTCAGTGGAACGCCAGGAATCATCAAACTCACAACCATGTCGCCCGCGACGAATTCCGCAGTGGCCGTGTTGTTATCAAGGTTAAAGTTGTCGCCGCTATTTGCGGCCGTCACTGTCACATTTCCAGACACCACCGCCGGACGGCAACGCACATGCGTGCGGGTCGTCAACGCGCCGGTAGTGGTGGTGGTCCCAATCGGAACGGAGACGAGCTTGTCGATGTAACCACCATTTACCAAATCGGCGTCGAACCGGCCAGCTGCGACCGCAGTGTCCGTTGCTCCAGTGCCACTTCGCGCAGGGAATGAATTGCTCTTGGAGTAGTATTCAACTGTAGCGGTGCGAAGCGTGTTATAAACAAGGGTAGCGCCGCTAACCTTGCTGCGTGCCACGGCATCCATGACCTTTGGCACCAGCACCGCTGCCAGGATGCCGATGATAGCGAGTACCCCGATCATTTCGACCAAAGTGAACCCACGAGTTGTCTTTGGATCCTGGTTGGTTTTCATAGCATTTAATTCTGCGACCGACGGTTCGGCATCACGAATTCGCTTGGATGGTGGCACCCTACTTTTCAAACCTAGGCACCTTCCCGACCGTTTATCACACTTCACGGTATCGGCGTTTGGATAGGCGGACTTGAGGGAGGCTGGTAAGTTTGCTTAGGCCGCTACCTTGCAGGGCTCAGCCTGAAAAGTTCAGAAATGTCTTAAGTTCGTAACGAGTTGCCAACCGGGCCGGAAATCATCGGTTTTCTACGCGGCGTTGGCCGGTTCAGCGGCCCTAGAAAACGCTGGAGAGGCCGTTTCTTGTGGTTGACGCCAGTGAACCGCTCTATGGATCGTTAACTGCGGGGAGAGGAGCGGCTGAGATGAGAACCCGTTCACCGGGCATCACCTCAGCCGCAGAAGCGCCTCACGCGCCGAACGCTCAAACAGGCCGAACTGCTCATCCTCCGGTTAGTTGCAGCTCTGAATCAGCCCCGTCGCGGTCGCACACATCATAGGAATCGGTGAGAGCCCGAATTGCTTTAGCGATGACCCGTTGTCAGATCACTCTTAACGCAGCCCATTTGCCGAGACCATTCGAGGCGTTCGGCGCGGCTGTGGATCGCGAAAGAGGCTGCCAATCTTTCTTAATCCACTGTCTCTGTGAAGCGGCATAGGCTCAATGCAGTTGTTTGGACTACAAGGGGGCGGAGGCAGCTCTCAGCAACCCCCTGGTAGCCCCCCAAGCACAAGGTCACAATCTAGCCCGTGGGGAAATGAAATGGAGGCAGCGCTTCCTGGATGCCCTATTGGGGGTCTCGCGTCTGGTTCGGACCAAGCCCGGACAATGACCGATTGCAAGGGGGAGGAAGCTGTAACCCGCGTGCGGAAGATGGAGCCCAACAACGCTTCTAGTGCTTGAGAATTTTTTATACTTGTTCCATAGCTTTTACATGGCAGCTCGGAAATGGACTCAAGAGGAACTGCGGCTTCTTGGAAACTGTCCCGACGAGAAGTTGGTGCAGGAATACGGCCGCACCCCGCAAGCTGTGATTACAAAGCGGTCCATGATGGGCATCCCTAAATTTGTCGGAAAGGATGAGCCGCGTCCCTGGACACCTGACGACGAATCACTGCTAGGAACGGATACTGACTATGCCATCGCACAGCGATTAGAGCGGACAAGCGTTTCGGTAACTAAGCGGCGAAACTTTCCAGGCATTCCTCACTACCAGGACCGCGCATGGACGGAGCAAGAGGATGCGCTCCTAGGCACCACCACCGACCGTCAGGTGGCTGAGGAGGTTGGACGAAGCACCCGTCAGGTTAGGGATCGACGGCGAGCCAAGGGAATCTTGCCATTCATTTACAAGCCTCGGCACTGGACGGTGAAGGAGGAGCGTCTGGTGGGAACTGCATCCGACTACACGATTGCCAAGCGCCTCCGACGCACCTTGACCTCAGTCCAAGCCAAGCGGGATAAGTTGGGAATTCCTCCCCATAAGATCA
>CALMTT010000514.1 GCA_937872615.1 uncultured Verrucomicrobiaceae bacterium
AGGATCTGGCCGTGCTGGACAATCTGTCGGGCGGACGGGTGGAGATGGGCGTCGGGATGGGCTACGCGCCGCACGAGTTCCGCGGCTTCGGCCTGCCGGTGTCGCGCCGCGTGTCGCTGACCGACGAAGGCATCACCGTGCTGAAGCGCGCCTTCACCGGCGAGAAATTCAGCTTCCAAGAAAAGCTCCCCGGCTACGCCGATTTCGTCCCTGACCTGCAACCGGCGGAATGCGATGCCAGAACGCGTGCATTGGCCGATGTGTGCCTCGTGCTGCTGAACTCGAATGAGTTCGCCTACCTGTATTAAGCGAGAGCGATCACGCTGACCTTGAGTTCGGCGCATAGCTTCAAAACGTCATCGCGACCGAGGATGAGTGTTTTGCTCGCTTCGACGGCGATGAGGTCCACGCCAGCCGTGGCAGCCGTGCGGATGGTGTCGGGGCCGACGACGGGCACATCGAAGCGCATGTCTTGGTTCGGCTTGGATACTTTGACCATGGTGGCACCACCGCGACCGAGCGCACCGCCGCGCTTCACGGCCTCGTTGGTGCCTTCAAAGGCTTCGACGGCCAGCACGGTGCCGTTTTTGACAACGACGGTCTGCCCGATGTCGAGGCGACTGCTCTCCTTCGCGATCTTGAAGCCGTATTCGGCATCTTCTTGACGACGTTTTTTGATCGAAGGACCCGCGACGTGGCCGGGGACGGGCATGAGGTCTTCGAGGAAGGTCGTGGCGGGCAGCAGCGTGATGCCATCCTTGCCGAGTTCGTTGCCGATGGCGCCGAAGAGAGTCTCGGCATTCCGCTGCTTGAGCTTCGCCATCATGATGAGCGTGCGGAGGTCCGGGCGCAGATCGAAGAGGTTCTTCGGCGCGATCTGGCCGACCATGACGGTCTGCGTGACGCCTTCCTTTTTGAAGAAGGAGATCATCTTGCCGAGCTGGCCCACGCGGAACCAGTCGATGGCATCCACCATTCCCGCGAGCTCCGGCTTCGTCTCATTCGTGAAGGCCGCCGCGACGAGTTTCTTCACGCCCGCCTTCCGTGCCGCCGCGACGAAAGTCTCCGGATAGATGCCGTTTCCGGCGATGAGGGCCACGCAGTCGAGATTCGCGCTCATCGGTCAGATGGAAAATTTGGGGCACTGACCCATGAACGCCCGTGGGTTGTCCCAGGCGACTTTTTGGATCATCTCGGTGCTCCAGCCGCGATGGCGCATGGCTTGCATAGTCTTCGGCACGGCGAGGGGATCGCTGATGCCCCAGTCGCAGGCGCTGTTCATCCAGATGCGCTCGGCGTGGCGGTGCTCCAGCATGTCGATGGCGCGGTTCGGGGTGCATTTGCTCTCGGGATAGAGCGTGATGCCGGCCCAGAAGCCGTGGTCGAGCACATGATCGATGGTGTGCTCCTCGACGTGGTCGATGATGACACGCTCCGGCTTGATCTTGGAGAAGCCTTTGAGGGCCTCGACGATCAAACGCGTGCCTTTGAGCTTATCCTCAAGATGCGGCGTGTGGATGAGCACGAGCTGGTCGTGATCCTGCGCGACCTGCAGGTGCCGCTCGAAGATGGCGAGCTCGTTGCGGCTGTTTTTGTTCAATCCGATCTCGCCGATGCCGAGCACGCCCGGTTTATCGATGAACTGCGGGATGAGGGCGATGACCTCCTCGGCGAGTTTGAGGTCCTCGGCCTCCTTCGGGTTGATGCATAGCCAACTGAAATGCTTGATGCCGAACTTCGCGGCACGCTTCGGCTCATACTCGGTGATCTGGCGGAAGTAGTCGTAGAAGCCGTCAGCACTGGCGCGGTCAAAGCCGGCCCAGAACGCGGGTTCGCAGATGGCCTGGCAACCGGCGAGCGCCATGCGCTCGTAGTCGTCCGTGGTGCGGCTGACCATGTGGCCGTGGGGTTCGATGTAGTTCATCCCTTGGAGTTCCGAGTTTCAGGTTTAAAGTTTCAAGTTCAGCCTTTATGCGCTCCGATGGCGCCTTGGATGGTGGCCTTGGCGATGGGCTCAGTGCTGGGATCGCTGAAGCTGAGGAGGACGTCCTTGGCCCGCTGCGGTTTGTCTTGAGAAAGCAGCGTGAGGGCGTTTTTCAGTGCTTGGACGCGGAAATCGCCGTCCTGGCCGGCGCGTTGCACACGGTCGAGGAAGGCGGCGAGGTCGATGAGCTTCGAACGCGAGTCCATGAAGCCGAGATCGACCAGATTGACGGAGGCTGGGGGAGTCCAATCAGGCATGCGGGAAACTAGGCGGGGCATTTCGTGCCGCAACCGTGGGAATCGTTGCGCCCGCGCCGTGGCACGCCATCGTAGGCCAGCAATGTCCGACCTGACCCCTGACGAACTGCGCCGCTACGCGCGGCACCTCGCGATTCCCGAATTCGGGATCGAGGGGCAGCGTCGGCTGAAGGCGGCGCGTGTGCTGTGCATCGGCGCGGGCGGTTTGGGCTCGCCGATCACGATGTACCTGGCCGCGGCGGGCATCGGCGGGCTGGGCCTCGTGGACCCGGATGTCGTGGAAGTGACCAATTTGCAGCGGCAGATCCTTTTTGGCCAAAAAGACCTCGGTCGGAAGAAGCTCGACGCGGCCCGTGAGCGCCTGCTGGATATCAATCCGCATCTCGACGTGCAGGTTTATCCCGAGCGCTTCACCGCGGAAAACGCGATGCGCATCGCCGCGGGGTACGACGTGATCATTGACGGCACCGATAACTTTCCCACCCGCTATCTGAGCAATGATGTGGCCGTGTGGCTGACGAAGCCGAACGTGTACGGCAGCATCCTGCGCTTTGACGGGCAGGTGGGAGTCTTCGCGCCGCATCTCGGTGCGCCGTGCTATCGCTGCATGTGCCCGCAGCCACCACCACCGGGCCTCGTGCCCTCGTGCGCGGAGGGCGGCGTGCTCGGCGTGCTGCCGGGTCTCATCGGCACGATGCAGGCGCTGGAGGCCATCAAACTCATCACCGGCATCGGCCAGCCGCTGCTCGGCAAGCTGCTTCATCTCGACACCCTGAGCATGCGCTTTCGCACGCTCACACTCCGCCGCGATCCGGACTGTCCGGTGTGCGGCGACAAACCCACCATCACCCAACCCATTGACTACGAGGGCTTCTGCGGCATCCCCAAATCCCCCGCAGCAGCTCCCGACATGCATGCCATGACTGTTCACGAACTCAAAGAACTCCGCGATGCTGGAGACGACCATTTCCTCCTCGACGTGCGCGAGCCGCACGAGCAAGCCATCTGCCGCATCGAGGGCGCCACGCTCATCCCTCTCGGCGAGCTGGAAAACCGCACCAACGAGCTGCCGAAGGACAAACGCATCCTCGTGCATTGCAAAAGCGGTGGCCGCAGCGCCCGTGCCGTGAGCCGGTTGCGCGAGCTGGGCTTTAGTGATGTCTGGAACATCTCCGGCGGCATCATCGCCTGGGCGCGTGAGATTGATCCCTCCATGTCTGAATACTGATGAGCGACACCGCCTGGCTCGAAGACTTCCTCCCTGTGATGCGTTGTCCCGACACTCATCAGCCGCTGCGTCGCGCGACTGCGGAGGAATGCGCAAAGCACGGGGTCGATTCCGCGCTCGTCAGCGAGGATGGTGCCCGTGTTTTCATCATCGACGCTGGCATTCCGATCCTGCTGCCAGCATCAGCCTCGTAGCATCTCGACCACCGGCAGATCTGCCGGAGCCAAGTCGTAGCTGGAAAGCTCGGCCAGAGTCACCCACGCGAGCGCGGAGTGCTCGTGCGGATGCGGTTCGGTGCTAGTGGCAGTCAATTCGCAGACAAAAGGAATGAGGCGGATCGTTCCCCAATCGTAGGCATGCTCGCATACGGGCAGTTCGCGGAGGATGTGCACCTCGCAGCCGAGTTCCTCCTGCAATTCGCGATGCAGCGCTGTGACGGGGGCTTCACCAGGCTCCACTTTGCCGCCGGGAAACTCCCATAGGCCGCCGAGCCTCTTTCCTTTGGGCCGACGGGCAATCATGACGGTCTCTCCGCGTTTCAAAATGGCACAAACAACATCCACACTCATGCGGCTGACTCTGCCAGCGTTCCGCGTGGACGCAATTGGAGCCGGGCGGCTCCCGATTCCGCCCGGCTCCGTCGTTGCTTTTGGGCGTCAACCCTCAACAGGCTAACAACCAATCACTCTCAAGACCCAGTTTATGAGGGCTTGCGCCCACAATCACTGTGCTGGCGTTAGATGCGGCCCCTTGTGGGTTGTTCAAAGCGTCGCGAACTTTTTTTCAAAGTTGTCTTGTTGCTGTGCAACAAGGCCTGCGCTGTTCCGCAGGAACAACGCTACTTTTTCCGGTTCAGCGTGTAGTAAGCCATGCGGTGCCAAAGCGGCGTGCCGTCCTTGGCTTTGAGCTGCGGGAGCTCGAATTCGTGGACGTAGCCTTCGCGGAGGTTGGCGATGCTGACATCAAGCACGAGGCCGTCGTCGGAAAGTTTGGTGGCGGTGATTTGCAGAGGCTTCGCATCGAGTTCTTCGCCGCCGTATTTGCTTTGGAAGGGGTAGGTGTAGCTCTGGCCGGTGAGTTCGCCGACTTTCTCGACTGGCAGCGTGAAGGTGAAACGGAAGCCGGTTTCAGCGAGTTCGAGCTTTTGCACATCGAGCGGCGTCTTTTTCGTCCACACGATCTTTTGCAGGCCAAAGGGGCGGTTGCCCTTGCTGTTCCAGCCGCGATTCGATTCGCCGACGACGAGCGAGCCATCTGGGAGCATCGTCAAAGCCAGCGCGGCGCATTGCAGGCCATCGACGAAGGGAAAGCAGGCGCCCTGATATTCGCCGCCGACTTTTTCGAGGAAGACGCGGTTCACGCCGCTGAGCACGAATTCGCCCATGAAGATCTGTTTCTCGAAGGGGCCGAATTTGCTACCGCTGCGGTCGCATACGATGCCGGTGCCGCTCTGGCCCATCTTCACATACGGCAGCCACACGGCGGGTGGGCAGTAACCGGGCACTTTTTTCATCGCCTCGGCCACGGTGATGCCATCGGGCTGCTTTGCGTTGATTTTTACCGGCGAATCCGGGCGCATGGCATCCGGAATGGAGTCGGCATGGCTGAAGTAAGCGCCTTTCTTCGCGTGGAAGATAGGCGTCGTCGGCATCCAGTTGCCTTGTTGATCGCTGACAAAGACATCGCCCTCGAAATTCGTGCCGATGCCGCAGGGACTTCGAAAGCCCGCGCACCACGGCTCCAGTTTGCCCTCTGGTGAGGTCCGCACGACCCAGCCGCGCCAGAGCGTGTCGCCTTTGATCATGGGTTTACCCATGCTGCAATTCAGCGAGGTGTACAAATTTCCCGCTGAATCGAAAACGGGTCCATAAGCATACTCGTGGTAAGCGCCGCTTACGCCCCAACCTGCGGCGGCAGTGAGGTATTCATCGGCGGTGCCATCGCCGTCTGTATCGCGGATCTTCGTGACCTCCGCACGCTGCGTGGCGTAAAGCGCACCCTCATGAAACGCGAGCCCGAGAATCTCATGCAGGCCGCTCGCGAAGAGCTGGAAGCCATTTTCGCCTTCGACCCAGACTTCACCTTTGCGCAGCCCCACGGCTAGTTTGCCATTCGGCATGACCGCGAGGCCGCTGGCTTCGAAGTTCACGCCTTGAGGCAGGTCGTAGGTCTCGATGCGGTAGTAATCCTGGGCGGAGAGCGGAGAGCAGAGGGCGAAGAGTGTGATGCAGGCTTTCCAGCCTGCATGAGTGGCTCGTAGCAGCGATGACATATTGAACGTTCGTGCAGGCTGGAAAGCCTGCATCACTCTGTTTACCATGACACGACCTCCTTCGTTTCTTTGCCGTTGGTTTTGATGGTGCGCTCGAAGTGGTCTCCGGCGGGTTTGAGCGTGTCTTCGACCTGCTGACCGTTTTCGCGGTAGAGGAAGGTCGGGATGCCGTCTTTGCCGATGCGGTAGCCACCGAAGATGCGTTCACGGGTGGTGGGCATCTCTTTGATGTCGGTGCCGAGGGGTTTGATCGGGGGCATGGCGCGGTCTTGCCAGTTGCTCATGGCGTCGAGGAAGCGGCCCTTCCACACGATGGCCCAGCGACTTGTTTTGCCATCAAAGGCCGCGTTCAGGCCGCCGGGGAAGCCGACTCCGATGGCGTGCGTGCCGACGCCTTCGATGAAGCTGCGGAAGATGATGGGTTTGTCGGTGGGCTTGAGCTCGAAGTCGGCGGCGGACATCAAACCTTCCGGCAGCGGCTGTCCGTCGACTTCGCGGAGATAAGTCCAAATGCTTTCGATGTCCTTGTCGGCCGTTTTGCGGCCCACAAACATTGGTGGCATCACCGTGCCGGGCTGCGTGACTTGAGGATTGAGCAGCAGTTCTTTGAAATACTCTGGCTGGAGTCGCTCCACCGTGTGCGTGAGGCGGATCACGGGCGGACCGAGGGATTTGCGATCTTTGAGGCCGTGACAGGAAACACACGCAAGCCCCGTGGCACCGAGCAATTTGCGACCGAGTTCGGCACGGTGGTGTTTTTCGAGGCCGCTGACATCGATCTTCACGGGTGGGTCGAGTTCGTCGGCCTCATTGAAGGCGCTGATGAGCATCTCCGTCTGCGTTTGGCCGAAGTTCGGCATGCGGATGTCCATGTAGGGGCGCACGCTGCCGTTTTGGCCCCAGAGGATTTTTTCAAACCAGCCTCGCGTTAGCTTGCGGCCGACTTTGTCGAGATTCGGTGGCAGATGAGCGAGTTCGCCGAGCGATTCGGCGGTGGGATCGTTCACGCCAAAATACTGCGCCCGCGGATCTTCCGGGCCGCCTTTGCCGTCGCGATCATGGCAGGCGTAGCAGTTCAGGCGGGACATCTGCCAGTCGATTTGCTGCTGTGCGGTGAGTTGGGGAGCAGGCTTTTGGATTTCGGCCAAGGCGAGGCGTAGGGCGCGTTTTTGGAGATCGTTCAAATCGAAGCGCGGCGTGCCAGTGGGTTGTTTTTCGGCGAGGCAGCCTGCGGTGGGAGTTTGGATGGGACGAGGATGACCTGATTGACCTGATTGATGGCAGGCAATGCAATTCATGGCTGAAAAGAGCGCTTTGCCCTTTTCGATGCCCTGTTTCGGAATGTTCAGCGCGGCGCGGGTGGTGGCTCTTTCGGCGATGCGGCCGGTGTGAAGGTAGGCGGCCAGATCGGAGGCCTCTTGCTCGCTGAGACGCATGTCGGGCATGCGGCCTGCGGGGCGGGTGTGGAGCGGATTCTTCAAAAAGGCGGCCAAGGCGTTGAATTCATACGCATCGGCCAGCGCGATGGGCACGGAGGCATTGCCCGGTTTTTCGACTTCGGCATCGGCAGGCACTTTGGGAGGCCGCACATCAAGCGCAGGCTCGTGACAGGCCACGCAGCCGACTTTATGATAAAGCTCTTTGCCACGCTCGGCATCGCCCGCAGGCATTTTCGGCGCCTCGGGCTTCAAAGACGCGAGATACTCGACGAGCGCCTCGACCTTCTCGTCATCGCCTTCCTCACCCGCGAAGAGTCCAGGCATCTGCGTGCCCTTTTTGCGATGCTGTGGACTCCGAATCATGAGCCAGAGCGTGTCCTCATCGAGCCGTGAGCCCACCGCGCTCAAATCCGGCGCAGGCTTCGGTTTGAGCCGCTCCTGCCAGCCTTTCGGCACTTCGTGACACGCGGTGCAGTTCAGTTCTGCCATCAAAAGCAAGCCGCCCGTGACAAGATGCTCATCAGGATCTTCGGGCAGGTTGAACTGATCGAAGTTGAAGACGTAGGCGTGGTTGATGGGTTCGGCCTGCAAAGGGTGAGCATCCGATTGGCCGCAAAAGATCGCAGAGACCGCAAAGAAGGACAGGGCTTGGGCTCGATTCATGTTTTTGCGGTCTTTGCGTTCTCTTGCGGCTGTTGAATGCCCATCTTTGCACGCTCAGCGTCCAGCGCCTTGATCCAGGGTCCGATGAAGTGCCCGCTGTCGTGATACGTGCGTCCGGAATACATGTGCTGGTCAATCACGCAGGGTTCGTTCACATAGATGCCGCCGCAAATTTCGAGGTCGAATTTGCACTTGGCGACGGTGGCCATGCGCAGGCCTTTGACGATGTCGGCACGGGCGGGGATCTCGACGCCGTGGCAGACGCTGGCGCAGGGCTTTTTATTGTCCCAGAACCACTTCGTGATGCGCAGCAGGTCGGCGTCCTCGCGGATGTATTCGGGGGCGCGGCCGCCGCTGAAGAAGATGCCGACGTATTCCTCGGGCTTGATGTCCTTGAAGGCGATGTCGGCATCGATGCTGTAGCCTTCCCATTCCTTCGTGATGGTCCAGCCGGGTTTGATCTCATGCAGCACCATTTGATACTTCCGCTTTTCCGGCGCGGCGACGACCGGCTTGTAGCCGCCTTCGATCAGGCGGTAAAAAGGATACAGCGTATCAACGGTCTCGGTGGCGTCACCGACGATGAGGAGGACTTTGGCTTCAGGCATGGGTAGTGGAGTGGTGGATGGGATTACGGGCGGGAAGAAGGCGCTTCATTCAGACTTTGCGCCACGCTTTGCAGCAAATGCGGCATCAGGCGGCGACTCGCAGCCGGAACGGCGCGGGTCGAAAGTCGACGGAGGAGCCCAAACCGGTGACGAGCTCGCCATCGAGCTCGACGGGCAGGTCCTGGCCATCGTTGGAGGAGACGCTGAGGGTGGCAGCCTGCATGCAGTCGAGGTATTCGCTCTGCGTGTAGCCTTCATCGAGCATGCGACGGAATAGTTGAAGGAACTCCATGCCGCCGAGACCGCGGAAGATGATGAGGTCGAGCTTTCCATCCACGTTTGACGCTTCGCGGAAGAGCGGGAAGGGGCCTCCATAATGGCGTCCATTGCCAATGAGCACCACGGTGCCGAGCAGGGGAGATTTCCCTGGAATGGTGACGCTGAGCATGGGCGGCGGGCGCATGAGCACATTCACGGCGCTCATGACATAGCTGAGCGGCCCGTATTTCTTTTTCTGCTCCCATGAGGTCTCTTGAACGATTTGCGCATCGAGACCCACGCCGCCGAGCTGAATGAAGAAGTGCTCGTTGGCCCGCCAGAGGTCGATTTCGGGTCGTGAGCTGGTCGTGATGCGATTCCAGCAGGTGTCGAGTGACTGTCCCGCGAGCTTCAATTCGATGGAGAAGACATTCATCGTGCCCAGCGGCAGCACGCCGAGCGTGGTGTGCGGTGTGCCGGCGGATCGGCGGGCATTCGAGCGGCATACGCCCTGCAGCACTTCATTCATCGTGCCATCACCGCCAGCAGCCACGACGAGATCATGACCGGCATCCGCGAGCTTTTCCGCGATGAGCGAGGCATCACCCGGACCGCTGGTGAGATGCAGCTCAGGCGCGGGCGAGAGCGCACGCAGCGCGTTTTCCAGCGAGGCTGCCTTCGTGCTGCGGGCCGCAGGGTTTAAAATGATCGGGATCGGCATGGGGCGGCCATGTTGACCGCCGCCGCGAGGCCTGCCAGTGACAAATCACGCTCAAGGCAAGGCGCCAGGCTCCGCACGCAGGAGCTGGGAGCCGTTGAAGCGCTCGTTCGGGCGGAAGAGGTAGCCAGGGCTTTGGTTCACGAGCTTGTAGCTCTTCAGGACGAACTCGGGCAGGACCATGTTGCTGTTCGGATCGAAGACTTTGCGGCCGCTGAACTCACCCCAGAGGTGGTATTCGTAGTTGTGATTGTAGCCGTAGGCTGGGCCGCTGGCGGGCTGCTCGGGCAGGCGGTCCGGGATTTTGCAGAAACGCTCGTTGATGACCACGAGACGGGATTTGAACCAAGGCTCACCGGGACGGCGCACATAGCCCCAGAAGTGCGTGTGATTGATGTGGAAGCGACGGGCCACAAAGTAGTCACCGCGTGGTTCGGCGGCGATGGCGGCGCGGCGTTGCGCATCCATCTCGGCATAGCGTGCGGACGAGACGCAGGAGGCGAGAAAGCCGGCGGCGGTGAGGAGCAAAAGAAGTCGCAGGGACATGAGGGCCGGAATTGAACATCGAAGCCTCAACATTCAACATCGAACCTGACTCATGAAACTGGACCGCCTGATCGCCAAACACCACCAGATGGGCCGCACGACCGCACTGCGGGCCATCGCGGCCCGGCGGGTGCGTGTGGACGGCCTTGTTGTGGTCAACGGCCATGTGGAGGTGGATCGTTTTTCGACGGTGACGCTCGATGAAGAGCTGGTGCAGGCCGCAGAGCGTTCACTTTATCTGCTCATGCACAAGCCGGTGGGCTGGCTGAGTGCCACCAAAGATGCGCAGCATCCCACCGTGCTCGATTGGATCGATGATCCCGACAAGGAGACACTGCATCTGGCAGGTCGTCTGGACCGCAGCACCTCCGGCCTGCTCATCCTGACGAATGACGGCAACTGGTCGAAGCGGCTCATGGCAGCGGATTTCAAGGTGCCGAAGGTGTATCGCGTGGAAACGGATGTGCCGGTGCCTGCAGATGCGGTCGAGGCCTTTGAACGCGGTTTTTATTTTCACACGGAAGACATCACGACGCTGCCGGCGAAGCTCGAAATCATCGACGAGTGCCTTTCGCGGGTCACGCTGCATGAAGGACGCTATCATCAGGTGAAGCGCATGTTTCACCGCGTGGGCTGTCGGGTGACAGCGCTGCATCGCGAGAGCGTGGGCACGCTGCGATTGCCGGAGGATTTGAAGCCGGGCGAGTGGCGGCCGATGACAACCCAAGAGCGTCAGGCAGCGCTTGCTTCGTCGGCAGCCGCCTGATTGAGCTTCCTAAAGTGCAACTGCACCACGCGGCGCAGGTCGGCCTTGGTGGTGGTGACTTCGTAGTCTTCGATGATGACCTTTTCGCCGGGTTTGGGCAGGTGGCCGAGGAGGTGGGTGACGTAGCCGCCGATGGTGGTGACTTCGTCGCTTTCGAGCTCGATGCCGGCGTGGTCGGCGAGTTCGTAGAGGTTGAAGGTGCCTTCGACGGTGAATTCGTTTTCGTTGATGCGGCGAAACTCGCTGATCTCGTGGTCGAACTCGTCCTGGATGTCGCCAACGATCTCTTCGAGCACGTTGTCGAGCGTGACGACGCCGACCGCACCGCCGAATTCATCGACGGCGAGCACGAAGTGAACGTGCTTGTCGAGGCAGAAGCGCAGGAGCTTGTCGATGGGCATCAGCTCGGGCACCATGTGCAGCTCGCGTTTGATCTTACGGAGGTCGGGCTGCGGTTTGCCGACGAGGGCGAGCAGGTCCTTGATGTGGATGATGCCGATGGCCTGGTCGAGGTGGCCTTCGACGAGCGGATAACGCGTGTGCTTGCTGTCGATGGCGACTTTTAAATTGGCCTCGAAGCTGTCATCGGCGTCGAGGGAGACGACGGTGTTGCGCGGCGTCATGACATCGCGGGCGCAGCGGTCGTTGAGGGCGAGCGCGTTGAGCAGGATGTCCTTCTCGGTTTCCGTCACTTCTTTGGACTTCTGGCTCTCGGCCACGATGTGGCGCAGCTCTTCTTCGGAGTGGGCGATCTCGTGCTCGGAGACGCTGGTGATGCCAAAGAGGCGCAGGACGAGGTTCGTGCTGTTGCTGAGCAGCCAGATGGCGGGCCGGGTGCAGATGTAGAAGATGTGCAGCGGCCGGGCGACCCAAAGCGTGGCGGTGAGCGATTTGCGGATGGCGAGCACCTTCGGGGCCTGCTCGCCAAAGACGACGTGCATGTAGGTGACGAGCGCGTAGGCGACGAGGATGGAGGTGAGGCTGACGGCGGCTTCGCTGCTGATGCCGATTTTGAAGAGAAACGGCTGCAGCACGGTGGAGACATACGGCTCACCGAAAATACCGAGCGCGATGGAGGTGAGCGTGATGCCGAGCTGTCCGGCGGAGAGGTAGGCGTCGAGGTTTCGCGTGACC
>CALMTT010000515.1 GCA_937872615.1 uncultured Verrucomicrobiaceae bacterium
AAGAGCGAGTTCCTCGCCAACATGAGCCACGAGATCCGCACGCCGATGACCTCCATCCTCGGGTACGCGGAAGTCCTCAGCGAGCCCGGTCTCTCCGACCACGAACGCGGCCAGGCCATCCGCACCATCCAGGCAGGCGGCCAATGGCTCATGACCATCATCAACGACATCCTCGACATCTCCAAGATGGAGGCCGGGAAGCTGCTCATCCACTCCGCTGTCTTCGACATGCGTCGCACGCTGGATGACGTGGCCACGTTGCTCGCCCCACGTGCCTTTGACAAAGGCATCGAGCTCATCGTTCGCTACTCGCCCGGCGCACCGCAGCGCGTCGATGGAGACGCCGTCCGCATTCGTCAGGTGCTCACGAATCTCATCGGCAATGCCATCAAGTTCACCGCCAGCGGCCATGTCCTCGTGCAAGTGAAGGAGATCGGTCGCGAAGGCAGCAAATCGCAGATCAAGTTCAGCGTCACGGACACCGGCATCGGCATCAGTCCGGATGCGTTGCCGCGTTTGTTCCAAAAGTTCGAGCAGGAGGACTCCAGCACCTCGCGGAAGTTTGGCGGCACCGGTCTCGGCCTCGCCATCAGCCGCCAGCTCGTGGAGCTCATGGGCGGCAAGCTGGAGGTGAACAGCAAGCTCGATCACGGTTCCACTTTTTCCTTCACGCTCATCCTCGATGTCGCCGACCAGGACATCGACCAGGAGGTCGTCACCGTCGATCTCAGCGGCCTGCGCATCCTGGCGGTGGATGATCACCCGGTGAACCGGGAGGTCTTGAGCGACATGTTCAACGCCTGGGGCGTGCAGCACGACGAGGTCGAGTCCGGCGAGGCGGCGCTGAAAGCCCTGCGTGATGCCGTCGCAGCCAAAAAGCCCTACGACGTGGCTCTTCTCGACTTCCAGATGCCTGGCATGGACGGCGTCTTCCTCGCCACCGCCATCCGTGCGGAGCCGGAGATCAATGACGTCATCTTGCTCATGCTCAGCAGCGCGAATTTCAATGATGACCAGCAGCGCCAGCTCGCACAGGCAGGTGTCGCCGGCCAGTTGCTGAAGCCCCTTCGCCAGTTCGAGCTGCGTGAAGTGCTCGGCTCCGCCGTCAAAGCACGCCGTGGCGCAGGCATCGTCACCGATGCGCCCAAGCCGGCTCCGATTACAAAGAAGACCGTTCCGGCCTTCACCACGCCTGCGCAGACCTCCGACCTGCGCGTGCTGCTCGCCGAGGACAACGAGGTGAACGTCGAGATCGCCCTCGACATGCTGCAAAACCTCGGATTCAAAGTCGATTGTGCTGTTAACGGCACCGAGGCCGTCACCATGGCCAAAAAGAATGGCTACGACATCATCTTCATGGACTGCCAGATGCCGGAGATGGATGGATTCGAGGCCACGCGGGCCATCCGAAGCTCCATCACTGAAAATCCGCCGATCATCATCGCCATGACCGCCCATGCGATGGCTGGAGATCGCGAAAGATGCCTCGAGAGCGGCATGGACGATTATCTGGCCAAACCGGTCACTTTCCTCGAACTCAGCCGCGTGACGACAAAGTACACCGAGGTCATCATCAACCGCAAAAAGGCAGCTGAGGCACCGGCAAAGCAAAACTACCCGCTGTTCGACCTGGAGGCCGCGCTTGCGGTCACCGGCGGCAGTCGTGATGTGCTGCGCAAAGCCACGGCGGTGTGGTGGCGGAAGATGCCAGACTGGCTCACGGACCTCAAAACGGGCTTTCAGCGCGGTGATGTGCGTCTCATCAAGCAAATCGCGCACACCTTGCGCGGTGCCGCCGCCAACATTGGCGCCATTTCCATCAGCAAGGGGGCCGAACAGCTCGAAATGCATGTCACCACCGAAAACCTCCGGGAGATGGCCCACTCCTTTGACCACCTTGTCCTCGACATCGAGCGCCTTCGCAGCGTCGTCATCGAGGATGCGTGATGATTCCCCCCGCCTCTCCCGTGAAAACCAAAATACTCATCGCTGACGACGATCCTGTCAGCCAGTCCATCCTCAGCGATCTGGTCCAGAATCAGGGCTACGAAGTCGTGCTCACGAGCAACGGCACGGACGCTTGGAAGCTGCTCAAATCCGATCCCAGCTTTCACGTGGCCTTCATCGACTGGATGATGCCCGGCATGGATGGCCCCACGCTTTGCACCAAGATCAAGGCGGAGATCACGGACCGCTATGTCTATGCCATCATGATCACCGCCAAGGATCATAAAAACGACCTCATTCAAGGCATGGAGGCCGGCGCGGACGAGTTCATCAGCAAGCCCGTCCACGAGGGAGAGCTCATCAGCCGCCTGAGGGCCGGTGAGCGCATGCTGAAATATGAAAAGCGCCTCCGGGCCGAAATGGCTCGCAGTGACGAGTTGCTCATGAACGTCATGCCGCCGCGCATTGCCGAGCGTCTGAAGGCGGGCGAGCGCTACATCGCTGACATTTTCCCCTCCGCGTCCATCCTCTTCCTCGACATCGTCGGGTTCACGGACTGGTGCCTTCGCATGGATGCCATGGCGATGGTGGAGCAGCTGAACTCGCTGTTTGCTCTTTTCGATGTGGAGATCAACCGGCTGGGTCTGGAGAAGATCAAATCCATCGGAGATGCCTACATGGTGGCTGGCGGCGTGCCCAATCCGCAACCGGATCATGCCCACGCCGTTGCCCGGTTGGGCCTCGCCATCCAGTCCCGCATCGCTGAGATGAACAAACACCGCCTCCAGCCTTGGTGCATCCGCACCGGCATCACCACCGGCCCCGTCGTGGCCGGTGTCATCGGCCAGAAGCGCTTCATTTACGATGTGTGGGGCGATACCGTAAACAACGCCAGCCGCCTCGAAAACGCCGCTGGCACCAACGAGATCCTGATCAGCGATTCCACCCGCCAGCTCCTCGGCAGCGCCTTCATTTGTGAATCCATGCCTCCCATGGAACTCAAAGGCCTCGGCACGCAGAAGGTCTGGAAGCTCATCTCCGAAAAATAAACCTGCCCATGATCCCCGGACTTCAAATGGAGGAGACCTGCAAGGCCTTCCTCGACGGCTACAACAAGAACTCGCTGAAGCAGATGCTTCGCTTCCGCCTGGATAAAGACCTGGAGGACATCGTTGCCGATGGCCCGCTGAAAAACATGGTCTTTGACCTCATGGACATCGCCGATCAGGAGGGCTGGGATGCCGATCTGATCCGCGAGGCCTACCGGGCGAATCCGGGGAACGAAAACATGCTCCGCGTGTATGAGAAATTCGGCCTCGCACCGAAGATCAACCTCGGAAAAGGCGGCGCGGCCGTGGCGGGCGTGGATTCAAAGCCTTCCTCCGCCGGTTTGCAGAAAATCATCCGCGAGGACAATCCCACGCTCGACATCAACCAGTGGCGCACGCGTTTGACTGAGCTGGAATCCCGCGTCTGCCGCATCGACATCGACGGCAAGCCCAAGGGCACCGGTTTCCTCGTCGGTCCGGAGGTGGTGATGACGAATTTCCACGTCGTAGAAGACATCGTGAACGGCAAAAAGAACGCCGCGTGCGTGAGTTGCCTCTTTGATTACAAGGTGCTCGCCAACAACAAGCTCAACGCCGGCATGCGAGTCCAGCTTCACAAGGATGGCGTGCTCGCCTCATCGCCCTACTCCGCCGCTGAGAAAGCGGCGAAGCCTGATTCCGAGCTGCCGACGGAGGATGAGCTCGATTTTGCGCTGCTGCGCCTCGACCGCGCCTTTGCCAACGAACCCGAGCAGGCCCCGCGTGGCTTTGAAGTCGTCCCCACCGCGCCTGCGGACTTCACGGAGAACATGGGCATCATCATCGCCCAGCATCCCGCAGGCGCGCCGATGAAGCTCGCCATCGACACGCAGAGCGTCATCGGCGTGAACAGCAACCGCACCCGCGTGCGCTACAAAACCAGCACCGAGGGCGGTTCCAGTGGTTCTCCGGTTTACGA
>CALMTT010000516.1 GCA_937872615.1 uncultured Verrucomicrobiaceae bacterium
GGGCAACGCCGGGGTGATCGACTTCGAGCACCTTCCGCCACCGGAATTGGAGCGCAAGGAGAACGAGTCGGATGGAGATTTCGAAAAACGCAAAAAGGCCGCATGGGAACGCTACGATTCGACTTGCCGGATCTCATTGAAGCACGCTAATCCTCTAACCGAAACGGATTGGAACCAGGTGACTTCCGAATACCGCGGAGGCGCGTCAGACCGCCTTTTTTTGTCCTGGCGATTGTTGGAACACGTGCTTCGACGTTCCCGAACGCTCTCAAGTGCGCTTTCCGAAATCTATCGCCTACCCGAGGCGGGCGTGGAATACGTGCCACGCCAACCAACAGATACCGCATCATGCCCGCCAGGGCGCCTCCAGTGTGAGGTGTCTTCCTCGCTCGAAGGACTCTCGAAAACATTCCGGTTCATTACCTACCCGAGTGCCGGACGGACCAGCGGGCAACTCGCCATTCAGCTTTCGGAGATATTGAAGTTGCTTTGCAGGAATGGCATTCGCGAGATTTCGTTGCCCCAGACTTGGGGAATGCATGCGTGGGACGGGGTGAAGAATCCCCTCGGGCAGGCAACGGAGGCGTCTCGTGAGCACTTTGTAATCGTCCGCTTTCTTGAAGAGGAAGACGAACACGCTAATACGCCAAGGGTTCCAAGGGTCACCTTGCTCACTCCTGATTTGGTAGATAGCCCCCTACCTGGCCACCTGTTTACACTTGAGCGCCCAGTTCACCTTATTCTTATTCCCGAGGAAGCCACAGATCCAGCCCACCACCATCGTAAAATCGGAGATGCTAGGAACGATATCATCCCGATCAATTCCGTTTTTGATCTTCTAAACTCATGAGTTTGCTAAATCGCCCATCCGACGGATTCCACAGTAATTTGGTAGTGATCTACAAGTTGCTGTTGTTAGAAAAGAAGTTGTCACGGGAAAAGATAAAATCCCTCTGCAGCCCCCCAACTGCTATTGATTCGAATTATCTTGGCGACACCATCAAATCACTCAACAGATGGACCCAACTTGGGTTATTTGTCGAGTCGGACGGCGAGGTATCAATCAACCCGATAGTCCCCAAAAAAGACCTGAGGATTGAGCGGTTGCCGAGTGTGGCCCGTGGTTTCGTGCTTAAGTCAGAGAATAATGATAAACTCTTTGATAAGGAAGGATCTCTCAGCGCCGACTTCACGCGTATGCAGGCGTGGTCGCTCACGCAGGACGTATGGGAATACGATCAGACATCGGATGTAGAGGTTAATCTTCGCTTGAACAAGCAAACCAAGGACAACTCAATTTTTCAACAGAACGATACGCGGTGGTCGGGTTTCAAGGCATGGTCGCAGTTTCTCGGATTCGCGTGGACCCCTCCGTTTCCGAAAGCGAAGATTGAACCGGATCCAACAGAAGCAATTCGTGATGTCCTTCACGACGCCTTCAATGAGGAGGACACCCTCGACGCCCTTTCGCTAATTAAGAGACTCTCGGAGTACCTTCCCGTGCTAGATGGCGGGCGTTACCGCAGGATGGTTGAAGATCTATTAGGGGAGAGCGAGGGTGAATACTCGTGGAGACCACTTCCAGTTGGCCAGTTGTCCACCTCACTCAGTCGCGCGCTGATTCGATTGAGGGAGGACGGAACGCTCCATTTCGAGGACCGAGACGACAGCGAGCATAGACTTTCCCTGACTGGCAGGGGGCGAATTGTCCTCGCCACGGTCACACACATTTCGTTTAAAGGAGGCATTTCATGAGTCTTCAGGATTTCTGGCCCCCAACCGACATTGACCACGCGGACAGTTGCCTTTTCACCGAGGCGGAGACGGCCCCAGATGCCGTCTTCCTCGCTGTGCATCAACCGATGACGCTGATGCGGAAGAATTACCAAAGCGACGATGAGGCCGTTCCCCAGACAGAGATCCAGATTTTCGAGGAGTTCGTCCGCAAAAACCCTCCCAGCGGGACGGTGGTCATGCCCATCATCGGGGATTCAGCAGTTGGCAAATCTCACATGATCCGATGGATCGACGCCCATTTGCGGATCTCTGGACTCGCAGAGGGTCGCCACATCGTCCGGATCCCGAAGAGCGCCAGTATGAAAACAGTGCTGGGATTGATTCTTGAGGATCTCAAGGGGCCTGAATACGAACAACTCAGACAGGACCTGAAACAGGCGAAGTTGCCGAAGGATTCGTTTCAGGCGAGTCTTGATCTGCGGAGCAACCTGACGGGCGCCTTGGTTCGATTGGCATCCACCCTCCAGACAAGGGCGACGACCGGGGATTTGGGCGACGTAGAAAAGGCGCGTCTTTCGCACGCGAGGGGGTTGCCGACTTTCTTGAACGACACTGCTATATCCGCCTTCCTGTTGGACTCGGAATCCAATAGCATTAAAGGCGCGAGGGCACTCAGTCGTATCGTAAGTCCCATCCTGCACGACTCGCACAACGTTGAAAAGGAAAGAGAAAACCAGTTCTACGCGGAAGACTTGGACTTTGTGCATAAAGTCATGCAAACCGACGTTGCAGCACCATCACGCCCTTATTTCAACCGCCTGGCGCGAGAGAACGAACGGCATGCAGCGGTGGACTTGTTGAATGAACTCCTAGATGAGGCGTTGAACGGTCTCATCGATTTCTCCGGCGATTCACTGCCTGATCTCTTTAAGAAGGTGCGGGCAGGGTTGTTGAAGGAAGGCAAAGAACTGGTGCTCCTTGTGGAGGATTTCGCAATGCTTGGAGGCATTCAGCAGCAACTCCTCGATGCTGTGACCGACCCGGCTCTTGGACCGCAAGGGGAGCAGAAATACTGCGTCATGCGCACCGCGATCGCCGTCACCGAAGGCCGGTTGGATGAAGCGACCGTTCTCACCCGTGCCGGTGCCTCGTGGAGAATTCAAAGTCAACCATTCGGGAGCGACGCAGAGGCATTGTATGTGTTCACCAACATGGTGGGGGGCTACCTGAATGCGGCACGACATGGTGTTGTCGAATTGAAGAAGCAATTTAAGGCCAGAGAAGGTGCCGAAGTGCGCTTCACCAATTTCCTCGATAAGCACGATGGAGAACTGACCGAGAGCGAGAGAAGGACGCTCGATTCATTTGGCTATTCTCCCGATGGGAACTACCCGCTTTTTCCTTTCAATCGGAATGCAATCCACCAGATCATGGAGCGTAAGCTCAAAGTGGGTGGACAGTATCAGTTCAAACCACGGGCGCTGAACCGTGTCATTCGCGACACGGTGATGAACTACCGTGACAAGTGGCGGCAAGACAAGTTTCCCCCGAAATCTTACGAGCAGTTTACTCGCAACAAGTTGGGGAACGAAGTGGCGCTGATGCTGAATAGCACTAGTGAACCGGATAGGATGGCTTCCTTCCTTGGATATTGGGGGGGGTGTCCGAAGAGCCTCGCTGAAGCCGCAGCGATACCAGAGGAACAGTATGAGGCCTTTGGCCTGATACGTCCCAACTGGGGCAATGTCACGCCTGTCGCTCCCAGATTGCCTGACCAACTCACACCCATTTCCGCGAGGCCCCCTACGCCGGAAGCCCCGCAAAGCCTTTCCAAATGGAAAGTGTGCCTTGCTGAGTGGCGGGAGAACCACAAGCTTGGTCAACGTGAGGCGGCTGATATCCGAAAGTGGATCGCTACGGGCGTAGAGTCCTATATTGACAAAGATTCCCTCTTACTAAGAGGCTTCGGAGGCAATCTCTCCGCCGCGATTTACCTCCCGTTTGCGAAAACCGGCAATCCCGACGAGAAAGCCAAGATCCGACTTGTCACAGCGACTGAGGAAGATCTTGACGACCCCATAGTGGGACCTCGTTTTTTTCTCGCGATTGACGCGATAGTTCGGTTCCATGAATACAAGGACTGGGCATATGAAGGCGGTGAAGTCGACTGCGCCCGCTGCGTCAATTTTATCCGACGTTTGGTTGGTGAATTGGAGTCACGGATTCGAGAACGCGGTAGCGAGACATTGGCGAACGAGAGCATCGCACCTTTGGTGCATAGCCTGATGCTGGGCGCGCGCATTCTGAATCTCGACAAAGCTTCGTCACAAACTTTCGAAGGAATGATCGAGGCATTGTTTGATCGAGGACCACCGGTAGACACCACGCCACGTGGATCTGTCAGTCGCTGGGAAGGCCTGAAGCAGGAAGCCGCGAATTCGCGCCATGAGATGCGGAAACTCCTCCTAGATCATGTCGCGGCACGGCAAGGAGGTGCCGACAAGGAACATGCGGTGGACGCGGCGGTGTTGATTCCTGCACTCAAGCAACTGAAGCAGCAAGATTGGAAGTTGGGAGAATGGGAGGACGACCGATGGCGTAAGAGCCTGACGACGGGACGCGAGCATGTCTCGACGCTTCGAAGGCACTTGCCGGCAATTCTCGCAGAACAGATCACCCAGGCAGCGGCTTGGGTCACACGAGTTGCAGGATTACTCGGAGACTCATTTGACCTCGACGAGGTCGTGAACACGATGCGGAACACGATCACCAAGGCGGTGTCGTCGGGGACTTTCAGATGCCGTGGAAACGGTGATCCCCAGGTGCTTCGTGGTCTAATCTCCAAAGTAAGGGCGATGGCCGTGAAGAGTTGCTTCGATCAAGCGCAGATCGCGACGGAGAAGGAGAGTGATTTCGGAAAGCAGGTTTCGGCCATCGGACAACTTGATATAGTAATCATGGCAGAAACTCTAGACCTCGTTGACACGTTTGAAGCTTTCCTATCTGAAACGGTCAGAGTCACCAAAGACCGATTGGTCGGCGCCCCAGACCCAAAAGAGTCCATCAAGGGCTTTGAGAGGAATTTGAAGGCGGTCCAATCGAATTGGGGAGAAATCAAAAACCAAATAACGGCATGAATGCACTGGAAGAACGCTGTGGTGAGTTGATGGTAAATCTCGGAAGACTGGAGTCGGTCACTCGGGATCAAGGACTACAAAATCAAATAGGGGCACTCGATCAAAAGGCGACCGTCCTCGCGGAGAATAGCGCTGAGATGAAAATCCAACTTAGCACCATGATGGCGGGCGGACTTTGCGCTGGCGTTAGTTTGGTTGGTTTGGCGAAAAAACTAGATGATCTGGACGACCGCATTGCCAAAGTTCTAGGGAAGTTGGAAACGTCGCCCGAGAAGATCAATGACGGTAGGGACTGGCCGCAATGCGAGCGCCTTGCGCACGAAGTAGCAAAGGATCTGAGCGACACTTTGAAGGGCGCATGGAATGGTTTTATCACGCGCAAGACACTTAATCGTGTCAGTGTCTTTTCAGCATTCAGAGGTCTCGCGCAATTTCGTGAAGCCATCAACCAATTGGAAAGCTTGGAGACTAAAGCTAGGTCACGCATCAGTGTGTTGCCCCAGACAGTCGAGGAAATTTCGATCATCATCGAGATTGACGAGAAAATGACCCGATTGATCCAAGGGTTGCAGATCGAATCCGAACCCGAGGAAATGATCGATTTCCTTAAACGGTGTGCATCAGTCAGCGGCGTGCCTCTCAGCGAACTGACCGACGAGCGGTTGGCGTGGTTGAGGTCGAAAGGATTTGAAGAAAGCTTGAGGATACGCGGATGAATGCTGACGAATTAGTTTTAGAGTTTCTTGGTGAACTGGAGAGAAGTGAGGCGAGGTTACTCGGGTGGAGCCTAGTCGATGGTTTCTTTACTCAAGATGAACTGATAGATAGGGCGGAGAGTTTCCTCGAACGGACAGTGGACGGTTGGTCCGTTTTCTTTTCGGCTACAGAATTTTTAACTGCCTTAGAGGATCGCCAACTTGTCTTCTCTTGGGTAGTTGGAGGAACCGAGAAACGCTACCGCACCCGCATGGCGGAATCCGTCCGCCTAATGGCGAGATCGAAGCAATTGTTCCCCAAACATCTGAACAATGCCGGCGCTTGGAGGACGGCGCCCAATCTAGTCTCCGACTTCCGCCTGGTTCAGCGCCCCCGGGAGTATCCTCGCCGTGATATAGCGGCAGGGAACTGGACGCCGCTGCTGAACCAGATGGCTCTCACTTCCCTACAACGGCAGGTAGCGGCCCAACTGGTCAATGGCAGAAAATTAGCGGGGTTCCAAACTCGGGCCTTTGATCGAATCACCTCGCTGACAGGAGGGGATAAGGCCTCCGGCACAGTCGTCTGTGCTGGCACAGGGAGTGGCAAGACTCTGGCCTTTTACCTGCCGACTCTTACCCACTTGGCCGGCACGCTGGAACAGGATGAGTCCCGCTGGGTGCGGGCTTTGGCGATCTATCCACGGAATGAACTGCTAAAGGATCAGTTCACCGAAACACTGCGGCAGATCCGCCTGGTCAACCCACTGCTGCGCCAGCAGAAGAAGCGCCCACTGAGCATCGGTACCTTTTTCGGACCAACGCCGCCCAACGCCAATAGCGTCTCAGCGGATGGGCACTACACATGGGACACTGGCCCGGGTGGTCGCTATTGTCCCTTTGCGCTTTGTCCGGACTGCGAAGGTCGGCCAAGTCGCCTGGTCTGGCGGGACACCGACCGAAATGCTGGGAGACAAGTCCTCTGGTGCCCCTCGTGTAACGCACTAAAGACCGATGCTGGCGAAATCATTCTAACGCGGGATTGCTTGGAAAGCCACCCGCCAGACATCCTCTTTACCACCACGGAGATGCTGAACCAACGGATGACGGACCGAAGGTTTGGTGCACTGTTCGGTGTTGGAGTCGGTGCCAGCAAGAAGCCGCATCTGCTGCTACTAGATGAAGCCCACACCTACAGTGGCCACCAGGGAGCCCAGGTGGCCTACTTGCTGAGGCGGTGGCGACATAGAGCCCAGGTGAAACCCCACTACGTGGGACTCTCCGCCACCCTGATGGAGGCGGCCGCCTTCTTTGCCCAACTCACGGGACTGGACCGGGGGAATGTGGAAGAAGTTTCTCCGGAAACCCAGGAAATGGAGCGCAAGGGCACAGAATACCTGGTGGCCCTGAGGGGCGACCCTGTAAGCGGTGCAAGTCTGCTTTCTACAACCATCCAGACTGCCATGCTACTGCGGCGCTGCCTTACCCCGAATGAGCAGCAACCGGTCTACTTCGGCAGCAAGATTTTCCTCTTCACCGATGACCTGGACGTCACGAACAGGATGTTTTTTAACATGCGGGACGCGGAGGGGCAAAACTCGTATGGGAAACCAGACCCACGGCGGCATCCGGAAGGTTCCCTGGCTAATCTAAGGTCCTCAAATCGCTCTGAAGCCACTGAGCGGTTTCTACTCGGGCAGTCTTGGAACATGCCAGAAGCCCTGGGGCACACGCTGACAGACCAGGGCTACGTCCGCGTGGGGCGGGTGAGTTCTCAAGACAGCGGGGTGGAAGAAGCGGCAGAGATCGTGGTTGCCACGGCCTCTCTGGAAGTAGGATTCAACGACCCAGATGTAGGGGCAGTTATTCAGCACAAGGCTCCACGGGATTGCGCCGCATTCCTGCAACGAAAAGGACGCGGTGGACGCCGCAGGGGCATGCGCCCGTGGACAGTGGTAGTGCTCTCTGACTTTGGGCGGGACCGCCTGGCCTACCAAGGGTATGATTTGCTGTTCGACCCGGAACTGCGGCCCAGAGAACTCCCGCTGGGAAATCGGCACGTGCTGAAAATGCAGGCCGCCTATGCCAGCCTGGACTGGCTGTCCGCTCAACTGCCCGCTCATCTGAAAAGCCACGTCTGGAAGAACGCAAGCGAACCACCAAACAACTGGAACCGGACTACTCAAAATGAGATGGCCGCTCTCCTCCAGAGAGCGTTGGAAGGAGGGGACGAATTTCAGCAACTCTCCCGCTGGCTGAAATATGCTCTGGGACTGCGGACCGAGGCCGAAGTAGACGCCCTGCTCTGGGAGGCTCCACGGGCCTTGATGACCTCAGTCCTACCTCGACTTCACCGGCGTCTCTCAACCGGTTGGCGGCGGGGCCCACTAGGTGGAGGTGGGGTGGAGCACTTCCAAAAGAATCATCCACTGCCGGAGGCTGTGCCCTCCAACCTTTTCAGCGATTTGAATCTGCCGGAGGTTCACATCACGGTGCCCCTGGGAGTTCAGGGCCAGAACGAAGATGACTTCAGTCTGCCAACCGCTGCGGCCCTCAGGGAATTCGCACCGGGAAGGATTTCCAAGCGCTACGGCATCCGCCATCAACTTTCCAGACATTGGATACCGTTGGATCCCGCAGGTCCCGTCATTCAGGAGGTGCCGGTGCATGATTTTTTCCCGGAGGGAAGTTTGGAGGAGTTGGGAATGTTTTCCTACCGAACTGAAGGACAAACGCAGCAAATCAGAACCCTTAGGCCCTATGCCATGCGGGTAAAAGGTGACGTGGCCCCCTCTATCAAGGACTCATCCAATGCCATGCCTATCTGGCGTTCGCAGATCCTACCCCCAGGCGGGCACAACGCTGGAATCGTCGTTGATTTGCCGACATATTCCCCGTGGCGGAGCGCCATTCAAGAATTACGTTTCTTTACGCACCGGGAATTCGCACCCGCCACGGTCCGGCGATTCACTCTGGGTTCCAATGCGGTGCTGAGATTTGGCAAAAGAGAGGAAGCAAGCATCCAGGCCTCCTACAGACTAAATGGTCAACCCGTAGCACTCGGCTACGCCTTTCAAGCAGATGCCCTGCGGGTGGAGATTCACATTCCCGATAATTTGGCGGGTGTTGGCCAAGGGCAACCAAGCCAGAAGCTGCCATCACTGCGAACCGCACGGTTTCGCTGGTTGGTCACACAAGACTCCGTGCTGAGGGGCATCTCTTCCATATTCCAAAGGGGATGGTTGGCGGAGGTGTGCCTTGCGGCTATCGGGGCGGAGGCGATTTCGCGACATATCGCCTTAGAGTCGGCCTGGCAGAATCTGCGAAGTGGCGGGG
>CALMTT010000517.1 GCA_937872615.1 uncultured Verrucomicrobiaceae bacterium
GTCGTGCTCCACTCACCCGACCAAATCGCGAAGAACGTGCAGCGCATCTACCAGCAGGTGGTCGCGACGCGCACCATGCCGCTTGGCAATCTCACCAATATGACCGACCAGGAACGCGCGGTAATCGCGGCGTGGATCGCGGCGGGCGCCAAGCCGGAGTAGGGTGGCGGGTCGCACGCGGGGCTGAAAACCGACCGGGATGCCTCTGGTGGTATCCGGTCTTTCGGCTCGACTTTTTCTGGCAACGCCGTTGGCTCGCACACTTTTCCGCCCGGCGGGCGCACTGCCGTCGCGGTCAAAGCATTCCATTCCTCATGACCAGCAGCACTGCCAAACGCAAAATTCCAACGCGTCGTTTTATCAAGCCGTCGTTCAACTCATTGATTGAGAAGAAGCGCGACGGTCACGAGTTCACGCAAGAGGAGATTCGCTACATCGTCGACAGCACGCTGGACGGCGAGATGCCGCAGCACCAGCTCGCGGCCCTCATGATGGCCATTTACTTCTCCAACATGTCGGCGCAGGAAACCGCGGACCTGACCGAGGAGATGATGCTGTCCGGCGAGGTGATTGACCTCTCCCACATCGCCAAGCCGAAGATCGACAAATACTCCACGGGCGGCGTCGGCGACAAGACGTCTCTCGTTCTGGTCCCGCTGGCGATGGCCAGCGGCGTCGTTGTTCCGATGATGTGCGGGGTCGAGCACGACCACATCATCAGCAGCCTGGAGAAGCTCTCCGCCGTGCCCGGCTTCAAGGGCCACCTCAGCAATGAGCAGTTTGCCTCCCAGCTTGCCCGCATTGGCGGGGCCATCGTTGCGCAGACCGACGACCTCGCCCCGGCCGACGCTAAGCTCTACGAGCTCCGCAAGGAGACGGGCACAATCCCGAGCCTCCCGCTGATTACCGGTAGCGTCCTTTCCAAGAAACTGGCCGAGGGCTCCGAGGGCCTCGTCATCGACGTCAAGTGGGGCAACGGCTCCTTTATCAAGGACCTCGAGCAGGCCAAGCAACTCGCCCGTTCAATGACCCGCGTCGGCCGCTCCATGAAGCGCCGCTGTGTCGCGCTTGTCACGGACATGAATCAGCCGCTCGGCGACACCGTGGGCACCTCCCTCGAGCTCAAGGAAGCCATCCAGCTGCTCAAGGGCGGCGGCCCCGAGGACATGAAGGAACTCGTGCTCAAGCTCGGCATGGAAATCGTCCGCCTCGCCGGCGTCGCGGGCTCCACGCTGTCCGCCAAGCAGACCGTGCAGCGTCACCTCACCGACGGCTCCGCGTTGGAGAAGCTGAAGGAAATCATCAAGGCACAGGGCGGCGACACCTCCTATATTGATCACCCGGAGAAGTTCCCGGCGGCGCGCCACATTCGCAAGCTGCCCGCCCCGAAGCGCGGCTATGTGCACACGATCAACGCCGCGATGATCGCGCAAGGCGTCCACCTGCTGGGTGCCGGCAAGAACGCCGCCGGCGACAAGGTGGACCACTCCGTGGGTGTCTCCGAGGTCAAGAAAGTCGGCACGCAGGTGAAGCAGGGCGAGCCGCTGATGATGATTCACTACAACGACGAGGCGAAGCTCGAGAGCGCGCTGAACTTCTTCAAGGATGCCTACCGTCTCGCTCCCAAGCGCCCCACGCCTCCGCCGCTGATCGTCGAGCGCGTGGCCTGAGTTTGCAGGAAACCACTTCCAAGGCCGGCCGGATTTCGGCCGGCCTTTTTGCTGCCGGGAAAGCCAGCGGGCGGGCGTTTGGATTCAAAAATCGCGAATAAAAATTGCGGGACGGGACGGAGAGGCCCCCAATGTTCCGGATGCCCGCAACGAAGCCCACGGAAAACGCCGATCACGAAGCCTCGCGGCGCGAGCGACGCGAACAACACGAAGCCGCGATTGACCGATCGGCCTGGGCGCGGCCGTGGGCGCAGTTGAAATATTTCACGTTTCAGCCGGCGATATTTCCCCGGCTGCTCGGGCAGACCTCGCCGGACGCTCGGCCGGGAGACTTCGTCAACGTCTACGACAAGAACGGCGAGCTAGCCGGCGGCGGGCTCTTTAATCCGCGGGCAAAGATCCCCCTTCGCGTCGTCTGCCATTCGACCGAGCCTGTCACCGAGGACTATTTCGAGACGGCCATCCGGCGCGCAGTCGCCGCGAGAACGTGGAGACGGTCGCGAACCTCGTCCGCGAGGGCAAGACGT
>CALMTT010000518.1 GCA_937872615.1 uncultured Verrucomicrobiaceae bacterium
GGGTCATGGTGTTCCACCAGGCGGTGCGCAGGTTGCGCTTCAGCTCCGCGCCGAGCGGGCCGTAATCCCACACGCCGCCGCAGCCGCCGTAGATTTCGCTGCTTTGGTAGATGAAGCCGCGGCGCTTGCAGAGGGAGACGATTTTCTCCATTTGCGCTTGGGATGCTTTGGGGTCGGAGGACATGGTGGATGGATGTAGGATGAAGGTTGGCCGAAGGGCTGGAATGCCCCCGGCGAGAGGGGGGCGAAGGGAGCATCTCGGGGGCGTGGGGGCAAGCGGGGAATGCGACGGAGAACTGGAGTGGTGGAGAGATGGGCTTCTGCCACCCCAGCACTGCATCACAACGCGAGGCCGAAGCGGGCGGCGATGGTCTTCAGCAATGCGAAGAGCACGATCGTCAGCACAGCGGAACCTCCAACGGCACCGTAGAAGCCCCAAGCACGCTGCATGGCAGGAAAAAGAAGGAACATCGGCAGCGTGGGCAGCACATACCAGAAGATGTACCACATGTGATCGGCGGTCTTTTGGTCGCGCGTGGCTGTATCGCTTTCATAATAGACCCAGAAAAGAGTGATAATGGAGACGAACGGCAGCGCTGCCAGCAGCGCACCTGCCTTGTCACTGCGCTTCACGGTCTCGCTGACGAGAGTGATGATGATGGCGCTGAGCAGATACTTGATGATGAGCTTGGTGGTCATGCAGCGGATGAAAACGGCTCATTATCAATGGCTTTCACAACAACATCATCAGAAGCAGTTTTGATGCCATCGCTGACTTATGCCCGAATGTTCGCAGGCTATTCACAAGTCATGCACAAGCGCATTCACAAGGAGGGCGCAAACTCTTTTAAAATGTTTCATGCGCTTGCTAAAATAATTTCAAATTTTTCGGCAGGAAATGGTTGTCTCGCCGCATGGTTTCGACATACAAAGCGCCCCATTCCAAAAACTTCTTCATGTGTCTCATCAACACACGCTTTGAAGTCTCACTGATCCCTTTCACCCCCAATCACTCACAGACCCCTCCCACGCGCCGGAGCACCCAACAACAACATGGAGATCCCGAATGAAAGTCACTCTCAAGCCCCGCAGCCGTCCGATGTCCCTTCCGCGTCCGATTTGTTCACGCTGACTCCCACCTTGTGGGATCGCGTGTGCGTGGTGCTGCTCGAGCGTTTGGGCAGTGACAACTTCCAGCGCTGCTTCAGCGGCACCAGCGGTCGCATGGCGGACGGTGGTCGCTTCGTGGTGACCGTGCCGAATCCGATCCATCAACTGTGGATCGAGAGCAATTACCTCGGTGCTGTGTCCGATGCCGTGGCGCAGATCACGGGCGAGCCGGCGATCATTGAGTTTGCCATTGCCTCCGAGCCTTCCGCTCCCGCTTTACAGGCTTCGGTGCCTCACATCAAAGCCGCTCGCGTCTCCTCACCAGAGCCTTCGCCGATCCGCAGTTTCGCGGAAGCGGGTTTGAATGCGAAGTTCAACTTCGACAGCTATGTCAGCGGCACGAACACGAGCTACTCCGTGGCCGTGGCCCGTGCGGTGGCTGAGAAGCCCGGCCGCATCTACAACCCGCTCTTTTTCCACGGTGCCACCGGCCTTGGCAAAACGCATTTGCTTCAGGCCATCGGCCAGGAAGTGCTGGCACGGAAGCGCAACGCCATCGTGCGTTATGTGACGAGCGAGCAGTTCACAAACGAGTTCGTCGATTCCATCAAGAAGCAGACCTTCGCCCAGTTCCGCCAGAAGTATCGGAAGGTCGATGTTCTCCTCATTGATGATGTGCACTTCTTTGAAGGCAAGGACAGCACGCAGGAGGAGTTCTTCCACACCTTTAACGAGCTCTTCAACAATGCCCGCCAGATCGTCCTGGCGAGCGACCGGCCGCCGAGCGAGATCAAGAACCTCGAAAGCCGCCTCGTGTCCCGTTTTGAGTGGGGCCTCACCACGCAGATCCAGGTGCCGGACTTTGAGACGCGCATGGCCATCCTGCGCCGCAAGCAGAGTGACTTCAATGTCTCGCTTGATGGCTGGCTTCTTGAGTTCATGGCGCAGCGCATCCGCTCGAACGTGCGCAAGCTCGAAGGCGCCCTCATGCGTGTGGCCGCTCACGTCTCGCTTGAAGGTCCCGTGCAGACGGAATCGGCTCTCGCCACCCTCCTTCATGATGTGATCGAGGACGATGCGGCCAAGCAGATCACCGTGGACCGTGTGCAGCGCATCGTGGCCACGCACTATGATCTTCGTGTCAGCGACCTCACCGGACCTCGTCGTCCAAAAAATATCGCCGAAGGACGCCAGGTGGCGATGTACCTTGTCCGCACGCTCACGAAACTGCCGCTCATCCAGATCGGCGAGGAGTTCGGCGGGCGTGACCATGGCACGGTGATCCATGCGTGCAAGGTGGTGACCAACCAGATTCAAAATTCGCAGGATTTCCGCCGCATGGTGGACACGCTGGCGGTGAAGATCCGCGAAAGCTGATCCAAAGGCGTCCAGATACTTGCCACGGGCCGCATTCCGTTCATAGGAGGCGGCCCGCCATGTCCATCTGGAACTACGCCAACACCCAGCTCAAAGATCTCGTTGCTTACGAACCCGGAAAACCCATCGAGGACGTCGCCCGCGAACGTGGCTTGAAGCCGGAGGACATCATCAAGCTCGCCTCGAACGAGAACCCGCTTGGCCCATCGCCGAAGGCCGTCGAGGCCATGAAAAAGGCCGTCGAAGAGGTTCACATCTATCCAGACGGCGCGTCGTGGAAGCTTCGCAATGCCCTCGCTGAGAAGTTTGGCCTCGAAATGGGCAACTTCATCATGGGCTGCGGTTCGAATGAGGTCATCGAGTTCATCGGACACGCCTTCCTGAAGCCCGGCGACAACATCATAACCGCCGAGCACGCCTTTCTCGTCTATAAATTGATGGCGAAGGTCTTCGGTGCCGACACCATTGAGGTGCCGGACCCCGGCTACGTGCATGATCTCGACGCGATGGCCGCCGCGATCACGCCGCAGACGAAGGAAGTCTTCATTGCCAACCCAAACAACCCCACAGGCACGCTCGTCACGCAGGAGCAAATCGACCGTTTCATGGACAAAGTGCCAGAGCATGTCGTCGTAGTGTTCGACGAGGCCTATTACGAGTTCCTCGACAACCCGCCTGACACGCTCAAATACGTCCGCCAGGGCCGCAATGTGGTCGTGCTGCGCACCTTCTCGAAGATCCAAGGTCTCGCCGGCACACGTGTCGGTTATGGCATCGCCAACAAAGAACTGATCGATGTGCTCCAGCGCACTCGCCAGCCTTTCAATCTCAACTCCATCGCTCAGGCAGGTGCTCTCGCCGGATTGCTCGACGAGGAGCATCAGGCCAAGACCAAGCGGATCACCGATGAAGGCCGTGCCTACCTGCAAAAGCAGTTTGGCGAGATGGGTCTCGAATACATCCCCAGCTACGCGAACTTCGTGCTCGTGAAGGTGGGCGATGGCAACGCCGTCTTCAAAGCCATGATGGACAAGGGCGTCATCGTCCGCGCCATGGCCGCCTACAAGCTGCCCGCCTGGGTGCGTACCAGCATCGGCACCATGCCGCAGAACGAGCGCTGCATCGAGGTGCTGAAGCAGGTGCTCGGTAAGTAAGCTGCAACGGCTGCTTGTGCTCGCAAGGTTTGCGTCTTGTATGAGCGCATGGTCGTGAAAATCTCCTCCGTGCTCCGGCTTTGCCCGCTGCTGCTTCTTGCCACCACGCGTGCCCAGGATGCGGAAGCGCCACCGCCTCCTCCTGCCACAGTCGAGGCAGGCTTGGAGCAGGCGGTGAAATGGAAATGGCAGGTCGAGCCCGGTGATGCCGGCGCTTGGGCCATGGCAGCGGCGACGCCGCCGCCCGGTGCTGCAGGAGGAGCTGACCCAGCACCTCGCCGAGGTCCTCCACCCCCGCCTCCAGGCGGGCCACGTCGGGCCAGCATCCATCGGCGGCGTGGCGGTTCTCGGCGTTGGAGTCGCGGAGGTAGTCCCGGACCTCGTTCGCGGTCCACCACCCGCTTTGCTTCGGATCGTCCGTGGTCAAGAGCCCCAGGAGGCGATGGTAGACCCGGACCTCCGGCTCCTCCCACGAGTAGAAGAGGACGGGTCCGTCCGTCGTGGCCTCCACGATGGTCCGGAACAAGTTCACGAGAACC
>CALMTT010000519.1 GCA_937872615.1 uncultured Verrucomicrobiaceae bacterium
CGATGACTGGCGATACGCGGCGCTGAGCACGATGAGGCGGTGCAGCGGTTTCAGTTTCCAACCGCTCTTCACAAACTCATCCGCGAGGTAGTCGAGCAACTCGGGATGCGTGGGCAGCTCGCCCTGCTTGCCGAAGTCACCGGGCGTGTTCACGAGGCCGCGGCCCATGTGATGCATCCAGAAGCGGTTTACGAGCACGCGGGCCGTGAGCGGATGCTTCCCGCTCGTGAGCCACTGCGCATACGCGAGGCGACGACCCGTCGATCCACTGCTGACGGGCACCGGTTTGAACGGCTCGATCATCGGACCGGCGAGAATGCTGAGCTCGCCGGGCTTCACCTCGGCTTTCGGTTGATCATGATCGCCGCGATTGAAGAGCTTCGACACCGGGACTTGGCCTTTGACCTCGGTGAGCGCCATCACAAAGCCTTCCGCAGGCTTCGTGGCACGCAGCTTGGTCGCCTCGGCCATTTTGGCATCGACGGTGTCCTGCTTCTTCTTGTCGTAGAGATCGAGCGAGTAGGTGGCGAGCGCGGAAGGATACTTTTTGATGAGCGCCTTCTGCTCCGGCGTCTGCTTCGCTACAGGTGTGTCACGAGCCACGCGAAACGCGGCCTGCTCGGCCTGCGGCACCTTCTTGATCTCGACCTCGAAGATCTCATCGAGGAACTTCTTCGACATGGCGCGTGCCTCGACCTCGATGGCCTTGGCCTTCGCCTCGATCTCGGCGGCTTTTGCACGCTCTTCCGGTGAGTAGAGCGAATACAGGCGGCTGTTTGGCGCACGCCAGTTTTCCCAATGATACGCCGGATCAAACACCGCGCGGAGTCGGTAGTAATCGGCCTGCGTGATCGGATCGTAGCGATGATCGTGGCATTGCGCACACGAGACGGTGAGGCCCATCAGCGAGGAGCCGAGAATCTTCATTTGCTCAGCGATGACATTGTTTTTCGCGAGCTTCGGATCATCCACGGTGTCCCCCGTGCCATCGGGAGCCAAGCGGAGGAAGGCGGTGGCGATGAGCTGGTCGGTGCGTTTCGGATCGAGCACGGCCTGCTGGTAATCGCCATGCGTGGCTCCGGCGAGCTCGTCACCGGCGATTTGCTCCTGGATGAACTGATCCCAAGGCTTGTCGTCATTCATCGAGCGGATCACGTAGTCGCGATAGCGCCACGCATGCGGGCGCAGGCTATCCGCCTCCGTGTAGCCATTCGAGTCTGCATACCCGACGACATCCAACCAGTGCCGCGCCCAGCGTTCGCCGTAGGCTTTGGAGGCGAGGAGACGATCCACCAAACGAATGTAAGCACCGTCGGACGTGTCAGACTTGTCAGACGAGTCCGACAAGAAGGCTTCGACCTCTTCGGGGGTCGGCAGGATGCCCGTGAGGTCCAAAGTCACACGCCGGATCAAAACGCGTCGATCGGCTTCGGAGGCCATCGAGAGGCCTCTTTCAGTTAGTTTGGCCGAAACGAACGCATCAATGGCATTTCGCGTGTTTGCCACCTTCGGCACCGCAGGCCGTTTCACCGGTTGAAAGGCCCAGTATTGCCGGTCTTCATCCAAAATGACCGCTCCAGGTGCCAGCGCGAGCGGCTCGGTCTTCGCCGTTTTGGCACCTTGCGCGATCCACTTCTCGATCACGCCGAGCTGCGCTTCGGTGAGCGGCTTGCCCTTCTCCGGCATCTCGCCGCTGCGGATGACCTCCACGAGCTTGCTCTTCTCCGGATGCCCCACGACGACGATCTCATCCATGAAGCGCCGCAGGCGCAGATCGACACCGCCTTCGGGCTTCTCCTCCTCGCCGTGGCAGTGCGTGCAGTGCGCTTTCACGATGGGACGCACGTCTTTTTCAAACGTGAGCACAGGCTCCGCCGCGGACGCGGCGAGCGGGATCAAAAACAAGGCGGCAGACTTCATCAGGGGCCCAAACCTACGCTCTGAAGCAGGCGCATTTTGCCGACATCAGGGCGTGGCAGGCTCCACCGACCGCCACTCCACCTTCTCAAAACGCGTCGGACTCATGTAACTGCCCAGCGCGAGGGCCATCGGCCGCGTGTTCGGGCCAAGTTCCCACGCGGGTGTGATGGCCAACGGCAGGTCTTTGGTAACGAAAGCTTTTTTAAACTCGCCATCCACGGTCACGCGCACCTCATGAGGACGCACCTCGACGAGCAGATCGTGCGCTTCGACATTCACGAGTGGAAAACGGAAGCCATAACCGGAGGTGAGGTCCTGCCCGTTGATCATCTGCACACCGGCGAGGCCTTCTTTCCATGCATCGAGCTCCATCGTGGCCATGCGCCCCATGCTGCGGAAAAACAGCGCCGTCGAATACTGCCCCTCCAGCCGCGTGAGGCGCATGCGCACATCGTAAGACTCCGGCAGCTCGTCTTCGAGCTTCACGATGCAGATGTCCGAGCCGGAGGTCAGCACGCCGTTTTCATTCCGCCAGTCACCGCGCAGCACATCCTCCCAGATCCGCGTGCCTGCCGCGGCATCGCGCCACTCTCCAGCCACTTCGGTTGACGAATCACCATTCATCAATGTCAAAGCACCGGTCAGCATAAGCATCAAAATCACAAGCCAGGGCCAGACGCTGCGTTTTGGCACCGCGTGCAGCGCCTTCATGAAACCCGCGATGCTCTCAAAACGCTCCGCAGGCTCCGGGCGCAGCGCTTTCATCACTGCCGCGCTCACCTGAGCCGGAATTTCAGCCCGCACGCGATGCGGCGCGTCAAAACTGCCGCGCGGTGTTTTGCCGGTGAGCAATTCATACGCCATCACACCGAGCGCGAAGACATCCAGCCGCGCATCGGCCTCCGCGCCGCGAAACTGCTCCGGTGCCATATAATCCACCGTGCCCACGGCCGTGCCACTCAGCGTCAGACGCGTGCTCGCCTCATGCAGCGGCAAAGCGAGGCCGAAATCCGTCACGCGTGCCGTGCCATCCGCGTCGATGAGCACATTTTCCGGCTTCATGTCGCGATGAATCACCCCGCTCGCATGCGCCGCCTCCAATCCGGCCGCGATTTGACGCAAAATGCGCAGCGCCTCAGCCACCGGCAGCCCATTCGGATGCTGCTGGAGCTTTTCACGCAAGCTGCCACCCTCAACGAACTCCATCACAATCGCCGCGCCATCGTCCGTGCGCTGGAAATCATGCACCGCGACGATGTTTGGATGCCGCAGCCGCGCCATCACGCGAGCTTCGCGCTCCAGACGCTCGAGAAACTGCGGATCATCCGCCAGTTCGCTCGCCAGCACCTTCACCGCGACCTCGCGATCGAGGCTGAGCTGCCGTCCCAAATACACCGCGCCCATGCCGCCGCGGCCGATCGGCGTCTCGATCTCGATGCCCGCGACCTCGATGGCGCTTTCCTCCCCCTTCATGCCCTGCGCCATCAGCGCCTCCGGCTTCAGACCGGTAAGGCGTCGTCGAGGTGAGCGGGAGTCGGGCATGCAGCGTATTCAGCCGCAGGGTCACGCACCACGCAAGACCTGCATCAGATACCCCATCTCCTCGTCCACATTCGCTCCGGCGGGCTGAGTCTCGGCCACTTCGCGACGCAGCGCTTCGCGAAAACGGGCCCGCAGGCGATGCACGGCCACTTTGAAGGCATTCGCGCTCATGGCAGCCTCGCGGCCCGCTTTTTCGTAATCGGCCGCATCGGCCTCGCCGGTCAAAAAAGGCCGCAAAAGGCCAAATTCGGCCGATTTGCCCTTCGCGGCGGCTTGCTGCTCGAGTTTGGCCATCGCGAGATCGAGCACGGTGAGCGCCCATTGACGATCAAACAGATGATCCGCGCTCTCGCCTTCGATTTGCTCGACTTCATACCACGCCTCGGCCCCAGCGGCGTCGAAGCTGACGATCTGGCCACCACCGCGCTTTTGACGACTTTCTTTGCGCTGCTCATCATTCACATGCCGACGAAACGCGGTGAGCATGAAGGTGCGCAGTTTGCCGAGTTCGGGGTTCGCGGCAGCGAAGAGCTGTTTTTGGAGCACCTGCACAAAGAAGCCCTGCACATAATCCTCCGCATCGCCCGGCGTGGCACCGCAGCGTCGGCTCCAGGCATACAGCGGGAACCAATACGCCGCGCAGAGCTCCTCGAGTGCCCGCCGCGCCTTCTCATCCTGCCCCTGCGACTGGATCACAAGGCTCCAGCGGGTCGGTTTGAAGGCTGCGGGCGCGGTTTGAGGCATTGGCGGCAAATTTTTCTGTGGCAGACTGTAACCGCTTCCGGGCTTTGACCAAGAAACAGCAGCCATGCCCTCCATTTTCTCGAAAACAGCCCTCTTTTCACTCTCTCTCGTCACTGCCGCGATGGCGCAGCCGGTGACGACGACGGGTTTTAACAATGCGGCACGCACGGAGGCGCCGGGGACGCTGCTTTCGCATCCGGTGACGAATGGGTCGGAGCCGATCGGGCGGACGACGTCGATCAATTATCTGAATGGGTGGATCATTGTCGGGGCGGAGTCGCCGGGATCGAGGCCGGGGTCGGATTTGTCGCTGCGGGTGTATGACATCAGTGATCCGGCGAATCCGGTGCGGCGGTTGCCTTCGGAGTTTGGGCTGAGTTATCCAAACAACCTCTGGATTCAGGACAACTACGGCTGGAATGCGCACGGCACAGCGCAATACGGCAATCTGCTGCTGCCCGCGCCGATTCGCGTGAATGGCTTTGGCGGTTTGGTGGAGCTGGGTGGCACGAATGGCATTCCGAACCTCGCGCAGATGCCGCTGTGGTATAATCGCTCGTCGCAGGCCGGGCCGTGGGAGGCTACGCTACTGTGGTATGACACGCCAGACTCAGACATCCAGATCTCGCGGCTCTCGGTGGTGAACAATTTCGTGAACCGGCGCGTGCTGGCGACTTTTGATCATGTGGGGCCGTTTGGCGGCGGGGACTGGCATCCGATGTTTTTCGGTGACCTGCTCATCATGGCCCGCAGCGGCGGCGCGGCGCGGGATGGCGTGGTGGTGTATCGCCTGAGCTACAACAACATGGACGATGGCAATGCGGCGAATGACAGCATCACGCCGCAGTTCGTGGGATCGCTCAGCGGCGGCTTTCAGGGCTACTGGCCGAATCTTTTCAGCGATGGCACGGGGCTGTATGTGATAGGCAGCACGACGGACATCCTCATCGGTGCCGACATCACCTCCGCGACGATGCCCGGCGCGAATGTGAACCTGCAAACGGTAGCGAGCCTGACGGTGCCAAACTTCACCAATGCGTCGTATCCGGTGTATCAGGACAACTTCGGCTTCATCCACAACCGCAAGATCGACATGACGCGCTTCCTCGCGGGCGATGCGAATCCGATCGTGCTCTCACTGAATGAAGTGAACCCGCCGCGGCCCGCGGGAGCGCCCGCGCTGCCGCAAGGGGCGCTCGTCGGTGTGAATACCTCGCAGATGTCGCTGCCGCTGGGGAATCTGTGGCTCACGGGCGGTTATCCGATTCCCAATTTCAATCAAGGCCTCGGCGTGTGGGTGCATCAGCAGGCCGCCGACACCACGCCGCCGCGTGTGAGCTTTCACATCCCGCAGGTGAACCGCACGAACTACCCGCGCCATGCGCCGCTGAGCTTCCTCGTGCATGAGCATCCGAGGAATGGTGGACCGCGAAACGGCATCGACTTCACGGTGCGTCCGGTGGGTGCGAATGACACGCTGGGTGCTTTTGTGCCCGGATTTCTGATTCACGACTTCTCGGGCAACATGACCTTCACGCCCGATGCGCCGCTGGCGGCCGATACGACGTATCAGGTCGATTTTCTGAGCAATCCGGCGCTGCAGATCGGCTTCGTCGATGCGGCGGGGAACTACATCGAGCCTTACAGCTATCGCTTCTCGACTGGCGGCGGTGTGAATGCCACCGCGCCGCCTGTTTTCACCAGTTTCACGGCCAGCAGCTATCAACCCGCTCCGAATCAACTCATCACGGTGACTGCGGCGGCGACCGGCACCGGCACGCTGGAGTATCGCTTCAACTTCGACGGCACCTGGGGCGCATGGAGCACGAATGCGTCGGCTGGCTTCACCTACACCACCACAGGCCGTCCGCGGGTGCTCGCGCAGGTGCGCGATGCGGCGGGGAATATCGTCACGACCTCGCTGAAGCTGCTGGTGATCACCGCGCCGCCTGCGGGACCTCGTCCGACGCAAAGCAGCACGCTGGCCATCGGCGATGATGCAGGCACGCGCCGCGTGTGGAGCGTGAATCCCGACTCAAACACCGTCACCGTGATCAATGCGGTCACTGGGGTCAAAGTGGCCGAATACGCCGTCGGCGTGAGTCCGCGCGGAATCGCCCGCGATGCAAACGGTCGCTACTGGGTCACGTGTCAAGGCAGCGATGAGATTCGAGTGTTGAATGCTGACGGCACGGCGCATGCCACGATCCCGCTCGCGTATGGTGCTGCGCCGTTTGGCATCTGCGCCTCGCCGGATGGCGCGCTACTGTATGTGACGATGTTTGGCTCCGGGCAGGTGCATCGCTATTCGGCAGCGGCTCCGGGCAATGCACCGCTCACCGTCAGCGGTGTGAGCACGCCACGGGCCATCGCCATCAGTGCGAATGGAGCGCGAGTTTTCGTCACGCGCTTCATCTCGCCCGAGCTGGAAGGCCAGGTGGGTGAGTTCACGGCCACGCTGGGCCTCACACGCCTCTTTTCACTCACTGCGGCACGCACCATCGATGGTGGTGATCGGGCAGCGGGCGTGCCAAATTACCTCGCGGGCATCGCCATCTCGCCAGACGGCACGCGGGCGGCTGTCGTGTCGAAGCAGGACAACGTGCAGCGCGGCACCTTCTTCGGCGTGGGCAATCTCACGCACGAGACGACCGTGCGCAGCGTGATCTCCTTCCTCGATCTGACGACGAACAGCGAGATCCCGAACTCACGCCGTGATTTTGACAACAGCGACAGCCCCAGCGTGGTGACTTACACGCCGCTGGGCGACATGCTGCTCATCACGCATCAGGGAAACAATCGCGTCGTCGGCATCGATGCCTTCAATCTCGCGCCGTTGTCCGATCAGATCGTCACCGGCTCCACGACCTCGCAGCCCGCCGTGCTCTCGCTCGATGTCGGCACCGGGCTCGCTCCGCAGGGTCTCGTCATCGATGCGATCTCGAACCGGCTCTTCACGCAGGACTTCATGGGCCGCAGCGTCACCGTGCGCGACGCCGCGCCGTTGCTGGTGAGCAATGAAACATCTCTCCCGCTGATCGCGACGACCGCCGCAGTGAGCGCCGAGCTGCTCCCGGCGAACGTGCTGCAAGGCAAGCGCCTCTTCTACAATGCCGCCGATCCGCGGATGAGCGCCGACAGCTACATCTCCTGCGCCACGTGCCACATCGACGGCAGTCACGACGGCCGCGTGTGGGACTTCACGGGTCGCGGCGAAGGTCTGCGCCGCACCACCGATCTGCGGGGTCGCAGCGGCATTGGGCATGGCGCGGTGCATTGGAGCGGCAACTTTGACGAGATTCAGGACTTCGAGCACGACATCCGCGGCCCGTTTGGAGGCACAGGCTTCTTGAACCTCTCTCCGCAGCAGTTCGCCGCGCAGCATCCGAGTCCCGCGAGTGGCAAAACGGGCCTCAGCAGCGATCTCGATGCTCTCGCGGCCTACATTTCATCGCTCACGCCCGATCATACGCCGCGCAGTCCACGGCGAAATACGAACGGCACCTTCACCGCGGCCGCTGTGCGTGGTCAGGCCGTGTTTGCAGCGCAAAATTGCGCATCATGCCACAGCGGCAATGCCTTCACGAACAGCACGCTCATGAATGTGGGCACGCAATCATCGCTCAGCGGCTCACGCCTCGGCCAGACGCTGCCAGGCATCGACACGCCGACGCTGCACGGCCTGCATGCCACGCGTGTTTATCTGCATCACGGTCAGGCCGCGACGCTCGGCGAGGTCTTCAGCTACGCGGGCGGCACCTGGCTTGCGGGAGGAACGGGCGAGTTCTTCGGCGCGAACACGGGCATCTTTGCCGACACACCTGCGGAAGGCGGCGGCGGCTTCAATCGCGGTTACTTCAATGGCGCGGCGGCCTTCATCGGCGGCACGGAGAATGTCTCCGGCGTGCGCTTCACGAATGTCGATGGCGGCAGCGGCGGCACAGCGCGACTCTCGCTGCGCTATGTGCGGCAATACGGCGGCGGCACCGCGTATCTCCGCGTGAATGGTGCGTCGCAAACGCTCACCACCCTGCGGCAGGACCCTGACATGGCCTGGAACACCGGCGGCTGGCGCTGGCTCACGCTCGATGTGCCGCTCAATGCCGGCACCGCGAACACCATCGAAGTGCTGCGCGGCAATGGCGATCTCATCCTGAACGGCCTGCTCGTCGCGAATGCCTCGCAACTCGCCATCGCGCAGCCGCATCGCGTCGTGCAAAGCCTGCCCAGCGGCGATCGCAGCGACCTGATCGACTATTTGACCCAACTCGATGGTCGCGATGCGAATGGCACACCGCTCGCCGCGCCGAGTGCGCCATCGCCGCAGGCTCCGAGCATCGTCAGCGAGCCTCAAAACGTGATTTTGGCTGAAGGGAACACTTTGAGCTATGTAGTCGTCGTCAGTGGCACGGGGCCGTTCACTTATGAATGGCGTCGCGGCGTCACAGTGGTCGGCACAAACAGCGCGGAGCTGCAAATCGCGAACATGCAGGCCGCGAATGGAGGCAGCTACACCTGCACGATCTCGAATGCCCTCGGAAACGTCACCACCACGCCTGCGAGCGTCACGGTGAATCCGCCGCTGAGCATCACGACGACCACTTTGACGCCTGCGAGGCTCGAACAAGCCTACAACACCGCTTTGAGCGCCGTGGGCGGCATTTCGACGCGGACGTGGAGCGTGCTGGACTTCCGGCTGGAGGACCACCGGCGGGACCGGCTGGCGATCATCCACGCCAAGGGGAGGCGCTTTGACGCGATGATGCTGGACGGGCACGCCAAGGCGCTGGGCGAGATCCCGGACGAGTGGTCCGAGCCGCTGCCCTGACGCTCAGCCGCCGGGGGTGGGGGCGGGGGTGACGGCGGCGGCGCAGGCCCGGCGGGTCATGTCGGAGACGACGACGCCCTCGGGCTTCTCGATGGTGACGGCGAAGAGGGCGGCGTGGTGGATGGGCAGGTCGGGGGTGAAGGGGATGACGATCTCGCCGGCCTGGGTGACGTCGAAGACGCCGCCGTTGACGCGCTGGCCGAGGCCGCGTTCGTCGATGATCCAGAGTTGGTAGCGTTCGACGGCGGGGTTGTTCCTGGGGAGGCCGGCGAGGCGCATGTAGCCCTGCTGGCGGGACTCGTTCCAGACCACGTCGCCGGAGACGCCGCGGACCTCGGCCTGCGTGATGAGGCC
>CALMTT010000520.1 GCA_937872615.1 uncultured Verrucomicrobiaceae bacterium
ACCGCCAAGGCCAGCGGCGATCTCCCCACCGTACTTGCTATCCAGGAGGACAAAAAGGCCATCGCAGCCAAACAGGACCTCCCCGCCGATACCGACACCACACCCGCCACCCTCAAAACCCTCCGCGCCATCTACCGCGAGCAACTCGCCAAACTCACCGAGCAGCGCACCGCCAACACCACCGCCCTGCTCACGCCCTACGCCGCCAAGCTCCAAGCCCTCGAAGCCACCCTCACCAAAGCCGACCGCGTGGACGAAGCGAAAGAGGTCATGGACTATCGGGCCGGGCTGAAAGTCGATGCGCCACTAGAGCAAGCCGCCATGGCAGCCACCCCAGCAGCGTCACCAGCAACCACGACCACTGCCACAGCTCAAAAGGCGCCCGCCGTCAAAGGCGACGACCGCAAAGCGGCCGAGTGGGTGCTATCTGTGGGAGGCAGCGTTCGACTGTGGGACAACGCCAACGGACTCGTTGTCACCAAGGCGGAAGATTTGCCCAAGGGCAGCTTCAGCATTCGCAGCATTGACATGAAAAACATCGACGGTTCCATCAAACCGTTCACAGATGCTGACATGACGGTGCTCGGAGGATTGGAAAAATTGACAGACGTCACTTTTTACAAACTGCCAATCACTCCTGCCGTGTTCGACGCACTCTGCACTTGTCCAGAGCTCACGCAGATCGGCCTGCAGTATAACAACCTGGGCGACGAAATCTGGACGCACCTAGCCGGGGCACGAAAACTGTCCCGGCTGTTTGCCAGTTATGACGGCCCACTCCTTTCCGGAGCTGGCATCTCTCAACTTGGCCGAGCACCGCTCAAGGAATTTGATATTGGCAACAATCCAGCCATCGCTGACGCAGCCTTGGCGGAAATTGCGTCCCTAACCAAGCTCACCAATTTAAGTCTGGAATCCACTCTGATTACTGATGCAGGGATCAAGTCAATAGGGGCGCTCAAAGATCTCACCTCGCTCAATGTGCGGGGCACGGATGTCACCGCCGCTGGACTCGGTGCATTGAAAGAAAGGTCGCTTGTTGCCCTCGGCTTCGGGCGCACCATGGCGGACCTGGTTGCTCAGGCAGAAGCCGTCGCCGCCCTGTTTCCTAAAGTCGAGTTCTTACACCTCCCCCGCGAATGCAATCCCACCAACGAGGAATGGGCCGCCGTGGCCAAGGCCTGGCCCAAGCTCCGCCGCCTCTATTTCAACAGCCATAAATTTACCGACGGCGCCTGTCCGGGGCTGACCGCCTTCGCAGACCTTGACTTGTTAGATTTGAAATATTGCATCATTACGGACGCCGGTCTTACCAGCCTCTCCGTGTGCAAAAAACTGCGCAGCATCTGGATGCCTGACGCCAAAATCACCGAGGCCGCCCTCGACACCTTGGCAAAAATGAAAAGCCTGAAAGAACTCAAGCTTCCGAAGCCCGGCAACGGCCTCACCGCCGAGGGCATCGCCAAGTTCAAGAAGCAGCGGCCCGATGTGAAGCTGAACTAATCCCCCATGAACACCTCTCTTCATCACTCGGCATTCCGCATCGGTCATTTCATGCGAACCACTTATCTTTGCCTTCTCACTTCCGTTCTCTCACTTCTCACTCTGCACTCTGCCCCGCCGCCGGAGCTCACCGTCCTGCGCCAGCAGTATGACAAAATCCTCGCCGAGCGCGTCGCCGCGCCGTTTGACGCAGGTCTGGCCGAGCTGAACACTAAATACAGCGCGGGGCTCGATCGGGCGATTGCGGAGGCGAAGGCGGCGGGAAAGCTGGAGGACATCCTCGCCGTCGAGGCAGAGAAAAAGCGCCTCACGGACAAACTGCCTATCCCGCAAACAGATGACGACAAGGAGCCGGAAAGCCTCAAGCGCTTCCGCGGCATCTACCGCCAGCAGCTCGCCACCATCACGGCCACACGGGACAAAACTCACGGCGAACTGCTCCCTCCTTACACCGCCAAGCTGCAAGCCCTGGAGGCCACACTGGTGAAAAACGACCGGGTGGACGAGGCGAAGGAGGTGCTCGCTTACCGGCAGGGCCTAGCCCAAAGTGGTCCGCTCAGTCCTCTGAGCGGAACGAGCGGCCCCGCAACTGCGACTACGCCCCCCGCACCCGCTCAGGGGACTGAGCGGGCCACCATGCCTCCAGCCGAGGCCTCAAAAGTCAAGGGAGATGACCGCAAGGCCGCCGAGTGGATCCTGGCAAACTGGAGCGACTTCCGTCTCTTCATTGACGATCACCAAGGCGTGTCCAAAGCCGGAGGCCTGCCGAAAGGGAGATTCACCATCGAGAGCATCGCCATCGACGGGCGCTTTTACACCGGCGGCACACTGACCGGAGAAGCACTCCAAGTGCTGGCAGGTCTGCAAGAACTGAAAAGCTTCACGATGGGGAACTTTCCCGATCTCAAAGACGAAGACCTCGCCTTCATCAACACACTGGCCGGCCTGGAAGAACTCAGCCTCAGCAAGATGAATTGCACCGATGCCCTGCTTGGACATCTCAGGTGGCTGAAAAAGCTCAGCAAGCTCAACTTTGGCGAACTTCCTAACCTCACGGGCACAGGCTTCGCCCAGCTTGAGGAGCTTTCGGCATTGGACTGGATCATCCACTGGAAAGGAGGAGCGACCGATGAGGGAGTGGCTGCCATGTCAAAGCTGCCGGGGATCACCACACTGGACATCCAAAGCAGCCTCCGCGTCACGAACGCCTGTATTCCGTCCCTGCGAGCCATGCCGCGGTTGAACACCCTCCTCCTTACCTCGACGAGCATCACACCTGACGGTTTTGCAGGAATGCCAATGCCAAAAATCACCAAACTGGCTGCCAATGGAATGGCAAGCATGCCGCTGAGTGAACTGTCAGCCTCGTTGGCGGCAATCTTTCCGAATGTGGAGGTCTTCAGCCTGAGCTACTTCGCCAACACACCGGAGGATGTCGCATCGCTGGCGCATTACAAAAAGCTCAAGATTCTCGCGAACGCCGGCGTCATCAAAGACGAGGCGTTGCCCGGTCTTCTGGAGTTACGTGAGTTGGAGGCATACCAAGTCTATTTCAACGAAATCAGCCCCGCCACATGGCAAACGCTGGCAAAGATGAAGAAGCTCAAGCGTGTCAAGTTCGGCAACAAACCACCCGATGCCGCCGCCTTTGCCGCCTTCAAAAAAGAGCGCCCGGATGTGAAGGTGGAGCCGTAAAACGGCCTCACTTCCGAATGATCACCACATCATGCATGGCCACCATGGCGCGGACTTCCTCGTCGCAGGGCGGGCGGACGATGAAGGGATTGAACTCGGTGAGCTTCATCAGCGGCCCGCTTTGCACCTGGAGCTGATATTGCACGGTCGAGCCGAGATAGGTCGTGTCCACGATCTGGCCGGGGAAGCGGTTCGGGCTGTCCATGACGTGGTGAAAGGTCAGCGCCTCGGGACGGATGCTGAGCCACACCGGCAGACCGGGAGTGGGCGACCAGCCATGCTCGTTCGGGCGGCCGCGCAGCATGCCAAAGCTCGTCTCGACATCGAAAAAGCCCGGGCGGCTGCTTTCGCGGAAGACGACGCCTTCGATGAGGTTTGTCTCGCCGATGAACTCGGCCACCATCTTCGTGGCGGGATGCTTATACACATCCTGCGGCGAGCCCACCTGCACCAGCTTGCCACCTTCCATGATCGCCATGCGGTCGGCCATCGAGAGCGCCTCATCGCGATCATGCGTGACGTAGATGGCAGTGAGGCCGTTCTCCTTGCAGATGCGGCGAATTTCGGACCGCATCTCATGGCGCAGCATGGCATCGAGATTCGAGAGCGGCTCGTCGAGAAGCAGGCACTTCGGCCGGATCACGAGCGCACGGGCCAGCGCCACACGCTGCTGCTGGCCACCGGAGAGCTGCTGAATCTTCCGCGAGCCGAGCCCGCCGAGCTGCACCTGGTCCAGCGCCTCCGCCACGCGATGCTCAATTTCCTTCGCCGGACGTTTCCGCTCCTCCAGACCGAAAGCGACGTTTTGCGCCACATTCAGATGAGGCCAAAGGGCATAGCTTTGGAACATCATGCCCGTCTCACGCAGATGCGCCGGCACGCGGGTGACGTCTTCTTCATCGAAAAAGATCTTCCCATGGTCCGGCTCGTAAAAGCCCGCGATGTGCCGCAGCAGCGTCGTCTTGCCGCAGCCGCTCGGCCCGAGCAGGAAGAACAGCTCGCCCGACTCGATTTGCAGATTCACACCGCCCAGCACGGTGCTTCCGCCGAAGCGTTTGGAGAGTTCCTGAATCGTGATGGTGACCATGCGGCGGCTGTTGGCGTGAATTTCGTTGGTTGTAGGGCACGGCCGATGGAATGGCAAGAGAGCAGAAGGCTTGCTGATTGCGCCGAAGAGGCCGTTTGATACCATCGAAGCGATGCGAGCACTCTTTCTTCTGTTTTTGGCCACGAGCGGCCTTTTCGCGCAATCGCCCGACGTGCCGGTGTATGCCGAAGGCCGTGGCAATGGCGTCATGGCGGGTCTTTTGAAGAAGGCGGAGGCTTTGAAGGCCGCGGGCAAGCTGCTGCCGATGAAGGATGCGGAGGCGCAGTTCGGCCGCCCCTCGTGCGAGCTTACGCTGCCGCCTGCGAGCACCATGCCGCTGTCTGCGCGTGATCGCTGGAAGCGGTCGCGACAGGCCCACATCCGCGTGGGGCACTTTTATCTCTGCACCAAGTGTGACAAGTGGCACCTCGACCTCTCCGGCGGCTATGCCATCACCGCCGATGGCGCGGTGGGGACCTGTGCGCATGTGCTGCCTGCACCCGAGGGCATGCGCGAGGGCTATTTGGTGGCAGCGACGGATGATGACGAGGTGCTGCCAGTGACGGAAGTGCTGGCCGTGAGCAGCGGCACAGACTGCGCGATCATTCGCGTGAAGCCGGAGAAGCCTCTCACTCCCCTGCCCCTCGGCACCGATGTGACTCCCGGCGACGAGGTATGGTGCTTCAGCGATCCTTCCGGCAAGCGCGGCTACTACTCCGAGGGCATCGTGAGCCGTTTTGTGACACGTCCGTTCCTTCGCAAAAAGGAAACCAAGGACCTTCCGGAAGGCACGGTGGTGCCAAAGCCCGTCTGGCTCGAAACGACACTCGACTGGGCACCCGGTTCGAGCGGCTCCGCCATCGTGGATGCGCATGGAAACTGCGTGGGGCATGTGTCGGAGATCCAGCCCGTGCTCGAAGACCCACCGCCCGGTGCAGCAGCCAAAAAACGGGCTGCCGCCTTCACCCCCGGCACCTACATCGTCTTCCACCAGGCCATCACGGCAGGTGAATTGCTGAAGCTGATCCGGCCAAAGCGCTGATCAGGCCGCCTTGCGTTTCTTCGCAGGTGCCGCGGCTCCGGCGAGCTTCTTCGCCTTGGCCTTGGCCTCGATCTTTTCAAAGATGCGCAGCAGCTTCGGCCACTGCTTCTCCTCGACGATGTAGCCAATGCAGCGCTTCGAACCGCAGCGGCAGGGATGATCGTCCCAGGTGTCGGCATCGAAGCCATAGTTGTAAGTCAGCTCCTCGCCCGCCTTGATCTCACGCAGCGAGTAGATCCAGATGCGACCGCGGATGATGTAGGCCTCGCAGTTCGGGGCGCACGAATGATTGATGTAGCGGGCCGGGTTGCGGCCTTTGCCACCATCGATGTCGTAGCGTTTGTTGAGGGTGAAAACGTAAACCGCCGCGCAGCCGGTCTTCTTCGACTTTTCCATCAGCGCATCACCACGACGACGAGACTCCGCCTTGGTGATCTTCTCGCCCACATACTCGATGATGGGCGTGTCGTTCGGGATGTCGTGCTTGGCAAAGATGCCGCGGTTGTGAATGGAGGAGCGTTTGACGATCCAGAGACGCTTCGAGGAGGCTTGGGGCATGGTATTGGAGGGGCGCATGAAGTGTGCCGGTCCGCCCCAAAGTCAAGGCGTGTGCAGAAAATGCCACATCATGCCTCCGCGGTGGCTTCCTCGGTGCCAAACTGAAGGCTGTGAAGCCGCTGATAGAGCGGCGAGGTGCGCAGCAGCTCCTCATTCGAGCCGACGGCCACCACACGGCCTGCATCCATGACGATGATCTGATGCGCCGCGAGCACCGTGGACAACCGGTGGGCGATGGCGATGACCGTTTTCCCTTCAGAGAGGGTATGGATGGCGTCCTGGATCACCTTCTCGCTCTCGGTGTCGAGGGCCGAGGTGGCCTCATCGAGCAGCAAAGCGGGCGCATCATGCAAAATGGCCCGTGCGATGGAAAGACGCTGCTTTTGACCGCCGGAAAGGTTTCGCCCGCCTTCGCCGGCACTGGCATCGTAGCCTTCCTTGATCTGCATGATGAACTCATGCGCATGCGCCTTCTTCGCAGCGGCGATGATCTGCTCCTCGGTGGCATCGAGGCGGCCGTAACGGATGTTTTCACGCAGCGTGTCGTGGAAGATGAAGGTGTCCTGGCTCACCAGGCCGATGTTTTCACGCAGCGAGGCCTGGGTAATGGTCTTGATGTCCGTGCCATCGAGCGTGATGGAGCCGCTGTCCGGGTCGTAAAACCGCAGCATGAGATTGAAGAGCGTGCTCTTCCCCGCGGCGCTGGGGCCGACAACGGCATAAAATTTCCCGGGTTCGAGGTTCAACGTGATGCCGCGGGCCGCCGGCGGCTCGACACGGGCTCCACGCGCATCGCGATAGTGGAAGGTGACGTCGTTGAAGCCGATGGTTCCCTTCACACGGCCGAGCACACCCGCATTCGGAGCATCCTGGATGTCAGGCTGGCGGTCGAGGATCTCGAACACCATGCTGGCTGCCACGGTGGTCTTTTGCAGAAAGAGCTGCACGCGGCTGAGTTCCTTGATCGGCGGGTAAATCTGTGTGAGGCCAAAGACGAGCAGGAAGAAGTCATCCGCTCCCATGTCCTTGTCCCAAGCATATATCAGACCGGCGGCAATGCCGAGGGAGGCCACGGCCTCGACGATCGGGCCGATGAGCTCGATGGCCTTCGCCCACTTCACCATGTTGCGGGTCATGCTGAGGTTGGTGCGCTCAAACTTCTGCGTCTCGTGATCCTCGCGGCAGTAGGCCTTCACCAGGCGGATGCCGGAAAAGGTCTCCTGCATGACGGACATGAGGGCTCGTGAGTCATATTCCTCCTGAGCACCCACCTTGCGCACCCGTTTGCCGAGCCTCACGATGGGCAGCAGGCACAGCGGGAAGACGATGAGGGACATGAGGGCGAAAAACCAGTCCTTCGCGAAGATCGGCACGAGCAGCCCGATGATCGCCACCGGGCGCTGGGCGAGCGTTTGCACGAGCAGCATGGCATTGCGCTGCACCACGCTGGTCTGGTTCGTGACCGTCTGCATGAGTTCGCCGGTCTTCGCGGAGTTGAAGAAGCCCGGGGATTGGCGCATCACGCTGCGGTAGGCATCATTGCGGATGTCATAGACCACGCGGCTGGTCACCCAGGCCTGCATGTAGCTCGACAGATACCCGAGAAAGCCGCGGGTGAAGATGAGCAGCGGCACGCAGGCACACGCGATCATCACGCCCGTCAGGCCCACCGGGGTGTCCTCGGCCAGGCCGAACATTTTGGCCAGATTCACCTCACCAACGAGAGGCAGATCGCGAGGCTCGCCCAGCGTGGTGGTCTTGCCGCGCAGCACGAGGGAGAAGATCAGTTGGAAACTGATCATCATGAAGCCGTAAAACGCCCCGCTGAGCATGCCCAGGACCATGCTGCCAAAAAAGCGCAGCCGATGCGGGCGGACGTACTTCCAAATGGCCAGCAGGGTTTGTCTGGCGATGGCAGTCGTGGTGGCCGTTGAGAAGGATGGCTTGGCTTTGGGCATGAAAATCGGGCCGCATTAACCGCCGCATCACCTCCGGCACAACCGCGAAGTATCAGCCCAGGTGCTGGCGATAGATGACCTCAAGCCGGTCGAGCATCTTTTCGAGGTTGTGGTCACGACGGATCAAATCGAGCCCCGCCGCGGTCATCGCCTGTGTTTGCTCACGCTGGTCCAAAGTCTCACGAATGGCACAAGCGAGCGCCGCGGCATCCTTCGGCGGCACCAGGCGGCCGGTGATGCCATGTTTGATGATGTCCGGAATGCCGCCCACATCGCTCGCCACCACCGGCACACCCGTGGCGAGTGCCTGAAGTCCACTTTGCGGCACCGCCTCGTGAAACGACGGAATGGCGACGAGATCAAGCGAGCGCATGATCTCCGGCACATCCTCGCGATGTCCCAAAAAGCTAAAAAGGTCCTTCACGCCGAGTTCCGCGATCACAACCTCTAGATAGGACCGCGAGGGCCCATCGCCAGCGATGACACAGTGGACCAGACGCCCCTCGCCACGCAACAACCGCGCCGCTTCCGCGAGAATTTGCATCCCCTTGGCATACCTGATCACCGAAACCATGCCTACGAGCGGTGTGCCGGCAGGCAAGGTCGGCAATGGCAGCTCGGCGCAAGGGCCTTCCGGTCGAAAACGGTCCAAATCGACGCCCGTCGGCATCGTCGTGACCTCATCGGGACTCATTTCAAAGGTCTCGAGCAGTTTCTCGGTGATCCGCTCACTGGTGGTGATGACGTGATGGGTCCACTCTTTGTAAACCAGACGGCTGAGTGACTTGTTCGGGATCGGCACGTCAAAGTGACGGCTGCGGATCACCAGCGGCACACGGGCAATCCGCGAGGCCATCGTGAGCATCCACCCGTCACGTGAGCTATGGGTGTTCACGATCTGGATGCACTGCCTGCGAAGCCACGATGCCATCCGGACGACGTGCAGCGGGAGCAGCAGCCGCTGGTCAAAGCGCTGGGCTTTCACCGAAATACCGGCCTGCGATGCCCGGCGGAACACCCCGCTCTGCTCCGGGGCCACCAGCCACACATCATGGCCACGCCGGTGAAACCCATCTAGCTCCGCCAGGATACGATGCTCCTGACCGCCCCATCCGAGCGATGCCTCGGAGTGGACGATCCTCCATGGGAGCCTTTGGGGGTGAGCCTGACTGGTCATCAACACGTCATCTCTTGCCGTGGAATGCCCCGAAATAAAGCCCGCGTTTGACAAAATCTTCTGGCATTGCAGGGCGCTTGCTTTCATATCCGTGTTTTCGTACGCGTTCACTCTTTAATGACCTCCTCGACCATCGGTATCATCGGCCTCGGCTACGTGGGCCTGCCCCTCAGCCTCCAGTTTGCCCGCACCGGCAGCGTCGTGCTCGGTTTCGACATCGATTCGGAAAAAACGGACGCGCTGATGGAAGGCCGCAGCTACATCCTTCACATCCCCGCCGAGGCCGTGCGCGAGCAGCGCGATGCCTCCCACTGCGAAATTCACTAGCGAGCCGTACATCGGATGCAACACAAACGTGCGCATCCGCGCATTCATCGTCGCTTGTGCGGGAATCAGAAAGCCTGTGACCAATGCCATCAGCAGCCATCCGGTTTTCATTGCACTTGGCTCCTTTTCTTTTGGGTACGCACACTGAACTTTGGCAAGTGTTCACAGCCAAGCGTGTAGAATGCGTGCGTACCCAGTCTGATTACCAGGGCAGCGGTTTGCCCAGGTGAACATAGCCGCCGGTTGGCCCGTCGTCCGGCAGCAGCGCCAACGCGATGGCGGTTTTTGCACCGTCCACTAATTCCATCGGTGCCATCTCGCCGCCCAGATCCGTTTTCACCCAGCCCGGATGCCCGGCGTTGACCTTGATGCGCCCGTCGCCCGGACTGCGCCAGAAGCCATAGAGCGGCGACAAACTGAACGCGCTGCGCTCCTGCGCGTCATGCATTTGGGCCGAAAGCACCGGGTCAACGCTTTGCACCGCGGCATAAAACGCCGCGTGCGCCAGTTCCCCGCCGAGCACGGGCAAAACGCCGCTCTCTTGGGCGAGCAGTTGGATGACAAGGGCGTGGAGGTGGTGGGTCATGGGTGATTTTCCTCAAAATATAATGACAATCAAAACACATAAACTATGGTACAATCAAAGCAGAAAGGGAGGAACTATGCAGATTTTATTATTGCAAATTGTGAATGCCATTCGTGCTGCTCAGGCAGAGCGGCGCTGGAAGCCGGATAGTGCTGAACGACACCTACATAAACGAAAAAGCCGTGGGCATTTACCACTT
>CALMTT010000521.1 GCA_937872615.1 uncultured Verrucomicrobiaceae bacterium
CCACGCCGACGCAGCCGATCATTGCCACGCGTCCGCCGGCTCGGGCGGCCGCCACAGCCTGATTGGCTCCTTTGCCGCCAAAACACGTCAGCATGCTGCTCGACGTCAGTGTTTCGCCCGGTGCAGGAATGCGCGGCACGCGCAACGTGTGATCCACGTTCAACGATCCGACGACGACGATGCTGGGGCTCTTGGGTTCCATCACTTCTTCACCGGCGGAGGTTCGACGCTGAGCTGCACGATGGCTTCGCGGACACGGGAGGCTTGCTCAGGGCTCATGATGAGGAAGCGATGCTTGCCGGTTCCTTTTTTCACGGGGCGGAAGAGCGTGGCGGAGTCGTTTTCGACGGTGATGTTCCCGGGCGGCGAGAGATCGAAGTAACCACGGTCCGGGTAGATCGCATACAGCACGGCGGTGGGGTCCCAGGTGGGGCGGTCGTGCGGTGGCGGGTTGTAGAGGTAGTAGGCGTCCTTGAGCGGATGATTCGGCATGTAGTCGAGGTCTTGCTCGATCACGACATGTGGGAAAGCCGCCGCGACGCCGATCTCGTAGCCGCTCCACACCATCGGCGTCGGCCATTCCTTCGCGAGCTTTTGCGCGGCGGGCACGTCGAGCTTCACATTATATTCGAGATGCCGCGTATCGAAGTTCACCGTCTGAAACGCACCCGCCATGATGCTGAGCACTTTCACCTTCTTCGCGATGAGCTCCTTTGCTTCCGCATCGTCCATGAGACGGGCCAGATTGGTGAAAAAGCCGACCTGCGCGATCACCACGCTGCCATCCGGCTGCTTCGCGAGGATGTCTTTGATCAAACCGCCGGCTTCAGGGGCATCGGCGCCGCTTTTGAGATCATGCGGATGCTTGTCAGCGAGCAAATTGAACTTCCCCGCTTCCTTCGCCGCGCCATTGCGCACGACGCCGATCGGCGTGTCCGGGTAGCCGTAAAGCGTGTTCACCGCATCCACGAACGCAGCGGCCTGCGGATGATCCTTGGTGACCGTGACGGCGAGCAACTCGCATGCGCCCCGCTTTTGCAGGTTGTGAATCATGCACAGCGCCATGAGGTCATCGACATCGTTGCCCATGTCGGTGTCGAAAATGAGCTTCACGGGTGCCGCGTGGGATAGACCGCCGAGGGCACAGAGGATCACAGAGAGGAGGAATTTCATGAGGGGCTGATTCGAAGGGAGCTGCCGGGCTTTTTTAAACGGCGGCTGGAGGCTCTTCACTCACCTTACTCGCGGATGCCTCACACCAGTTTTTCCCGCATCGCGCGGGCGACGGCGGCGGCGCGGCTGTGGACGCCGAGTTTGCCGAAGAGATTGCGGGTGTGCGTGTCGGCGGTGTGGATGCTGATGCCGAGGCGGGCGGCGATTTCTTTGGCGGTGAGGCCATCGACCATGTGGCGGAGGAGGTCGTGCTCACGGGGAGTGAGGGTGACGGCGGAGGCGGCGGGCTGGGTGAGGCGGGAGAGGAGCTTCACGACACTGGAGGCGACATGCGGGGACATGGGCGAGCCGCCGTGGGAGGCTTCGAGGATGGCTTCGACGATCTCTTCCGGTGTGGCGGTCTTTAAAAGATAGCCGCTGGCTCCGGCGCTGATGGCCTGGCTGATCTTGGTCTCGTCTTCAAAGACGGTGAGGATGACGATGCGGCAGTCCGGGGCGTGCTGATGGATGTCGCGGATGACTTCGAGGCCGCTGCGGCCGGGCAGGCCGACATCGAGGAGGATGACCTGGGGTTTTTCATCGCCCACGGGCAGCGCCGCGAGCATGGCCTCGGCATTGGCAAAGGCTCGCGAGGGGGCGAGGCCACGTTTGGGCGTGCAGAGGCGTTCGAGGCTGCGGCGGAAGGCGTCGTGATCTTCGACAAACCAGACGCGGATGAGATCGGCCAGGGTCATGTGGGCAGGGTGAGAGTGATGCGGGTGCCCTGACCCGGCTGGCTTTGAATGACCAGATCGGCATGCAGGGTGGTGGCTCGTTCACGGAGATTGGAAAGGCCGTGACCGGAGGATTGGTTGCTGGGGTCGAAGCCGAGGCCGTCATCGCTGATCTGCACGGTCATGCGGCCCTGGCTTTGTTGAACGTGAAGGCTGACATGGCTGGCGCGGGCGTGACTGGCGACATTGTGCAGCACTTCTTTGATGAAGAGATACAACTCGCGACGGATTTCGAGGCTGGGGCTGCTGGCATCGAGCTGGATGTCCATTTTGACACCGCGCAGCAGGCGCCGCGCGAGGCCGTGCACGACGGCGCTCCACTCCTCGGATTCGCGGCGTCCACGCGGGCTGATGAGGCGGACCATGTCGCGCATGGAGTCGGCGCTTTCGCGGGCGATGGTTTGCACTTCGACGAGGTCGGCGCGCATGCTTTCGGGCGTGGCGTCGTCCTGGGAGGCGTAGGCGGAGATGAGGGCGATGCTGCCGAGATTGGAGCCGATCTCGTCATGCAAATCGCGGGCGAGGCGCTCGCGGAGGCGCTCGGCATCGCGACGACGCACGCGGTGCTGATGCACGAGGCCCCAGAGCAGTCCGGCCACCAAGAGGCCTCCGGCGGCGATGCTGCCATTCACGACTTGATCCTGGCTGCGTGCTCGCAGGGCGGCGAGTTTCGCCGTGAGGTCGGTGTGCTCACGCTGCAAGGACTGGCGCTGCTGGAGTTGAGCGAGCCAGTCGGGCAGAGGAAGCAAGGGCCCTTCATTCGAGCTGCCATCGGTGAGGGCGGCGGGGCTGTAGGCGGGATCATCGAGCTGGTCGCTGGCGATGACCTGGGCATGCAGCGCGACGTTTTCGCCTCCGGCAAAGGCCATGATCTCGGAGAGGGCGAGGAGGAAATCACCGGATCGCTCCCACAGTGAGAAGGTGGTGAGGCGGATGGCACGCACGGGTTGCTTGCGCAGCGGAAAGCTGGCGAGATTCTTGGCAGGCGTGGTGAATGAAGTGGTTTGGAAATCGGCAATGATGGTCGGCTGGCTGAAGTCCTCGCGGGCCGAGACTTCGAGCCGGAAACGGTGGGGAAAGCCGTAGGATATCCAGCTGGGCATTTCGCGGCGTGGCATGGGCACGAGGGTGATTTCGTCGAGCTCGGCGATGCGCGGAAGGAGCACGGTGACTTGCTTCGGAGCGGTGCCGGTGCTGGCCAGAGAGCTGTGAAAGCCTTTCACCGCTGGCGTGCCGGGCGCGACGGGCAGCCCGAGCGGTGTGATGTGATCGGTGAGGTTCTCGACGCTCCAGGCGAGTGGCTGCTGGCGGCTGTTGGAAGCGGAGCCGGTGGCTTGCAGCGCCACGTTTCGTTTTCCGGAGAAGACCATCAGCTCGGAGAGGGCAAAGACGCAGAGCTCATTTCTTTGCCACGGTTTCGTGGCGGTGACGCGGATGCTGACGGCCTTCACGGGCGTGAAGCGTTGCAAGACGGGATAGCCATCGGGATTCGGCAAATCGTCCGCGGACTCGCTGGCGGTCTGGGTGCGTCCGGCGGCATCGGTGACCTCGATGCGGTGCCGCAGCGGAAAGCCAAAACTGGTGCCGCGGCCATCATCGCGGACGACGGGCACGGGGATGAGCGCCACGGCATCCACAAGGGTCTCCCCCGGCCATGTCAGCTCCACCCACAGCGGCTCGCCATCGCCCACGCGGCTGCTTTGAAAGCCTCG
>CALMTT010000522.1 GCA_937872615.1 uncultured Verrucomicrobiaceae bacterium
TGCCGATGAGCAGCGAGGCGATGATGAGCACGACGGCGATCTCGAGGAGGGTGAAGCCCTTCGCGCCCGCATTTGGACGAATGCGCCTACGAGGAGAGAGCGCCAGCAGCTTCATGGCAGATCACCAGTTGCCGATGTCGTCGTCGGTGCCGTCCTGGCGGTCGGGGCCGGAGGACCAGATGTCGAAACTGGTGGGATTGTGGCTGCCGGGATAGCGGTAGAAGAGCTTTTGGCCCCAGGGATCGTTCAGATCAGCCTCGTTTTTGATCATCTGTGTCCATCGGCTGACTCCCGAAGGTTTGGTATGCAGCGCCATGAGTCCCTGGGAGGTAGTTGGATATTGGCCGGACAGTGATTTAAATGAAATCAACTGGGCACGAACGCTCTGTATCTTGGCACCAGTGGCCTGAATCTGGCCGCTTTCTTCAAAGCCACCCAGACCGGATGCGACAACGCCGATCAAAAGGCCGATGATGAGGAGCACGACCATGATTTCGAGCAGGGTGAAACCACGGGCGACGAATGAGGGACGAAGGGTGTTTTTCATGACGAGGTTGGGATGAAAAGGGTCAGCGTTTGCCGATTTGCTGGAGGGTCGCGAAGACGACGTCGATGACGGCATACACGATGCTGCCGACGACTACGGCCATGACGACAAGGATGCAAGGCTGGATGAGGGCGGTGGCCCGCTCGACGAGGCGGTTGAACTGGCCGTCGAGCCGAGCGGCGGACTTGGTGGCGACTTCGGCGAGATTTCCCGTTTCCTCACCGAGTCGGATCATGTCGATGGAGCGCGGCGGGAGGGCTTTGGCCTTCTGAAGCGCGGCGCTGAGGTGCTCCCCCTCCTGCACCATGTGCTCGATGCCCTCGAACTGCTGGCGGATGAAGGGATTGCTGATGGTGCCCTTGAGCAAATGCAACGCCTGGGTGATGGCGAGACCGCTGTGCAGCAGGGAGCCGAGCGTTTCCAGGAACTGCAGCTCGTGCCGCGACTTCATCAAATCGCCGATCACAGGCGTGTGATGCATCAGCTTGAACCATCCAAGCTGCACAGAGGGGATCTGCGCGAGGATCACGCCCGCGAGCGCAAGGATGCCAAGGGCGATAAGGAGCAGCCACCATTCGTTCCGCAGGAAGTCGGACAGCTTCATCATGTAGTCGAGCATGATGGGCGTGGCCTTGCTGCTGCCTTTGATGAGCACGGAGAGCTTTGGCAGGAGGTAGGTGATCATCACGATGCCGAGCGTGAGGCCGGTGGCGGCGAGGAAGGCGGGATAAATCAACGCGCCGAGGAACTTGGAGCGCAGCTCCTCCATCATGCCGAGGTATTTCACCTGCCGGTCGAGGATCTGATCCAGCGAGCCGCTGCTCTCGCCAGCAGCGATCATGCTGCAAAAGAGAGGGCCGAAGCTGCTGGAGACCTGTGGCAGTGCGGCGGAAAGCGGAATGCCATCCCGCACGAGCTCACGCAGCCTCACGGCGAGATCTCGCGTCGTGGCATCGCTGCTTTTTTCCATGGCACCGAGCGCCTGATCGATCTGGAAGCCGGCGGCGAGCAAGTTTGCCAGCTCGATGGTGAAGGCGATGACCTGGGCGTGCTTGAGATGGATCTTGCCCGTGTCACCACCGGCTGATTTGAGGCGCTGCCACAGAGCGGCGAAAGGCGCGGCGCTATCCTTTGCGGCGGCGGCTGCGGCTTTTTTGCCATCTTTGGGCTTCGCCTTGGCCGCAGGAGCGGTGGAAGCACCGAGCGGCTTCACCGAACTGGCCCGCAGGCCCATGCGAGCGAGCTTTCGCACCACCTCGCCACGATCCGCCGCGTCGAGGGAACCCTTTTTGGATTCCCCGGAGGCGGAGAGGGCGGTGTAGGCAAAGGCGGGCATGCGCGGCGCACTTTTGCCAGAGAGCAGGCGACTAGAGAAGTGAAAACTTCATCAGAAGTGCCTCGCCTCACGCTCCGCGCATCTTCGACACGTCGTAGAGCGAGAGCATGGAGGAGATGCAGGCGTCACGCTGGCCGCCTTTGAGCATGTCGAAGGTGACGAACTTGCCTGGCTGCAGCGTGAAGTGACCGCTGCGGGTGCGGCGCAGGGCGCTGAGGTGGGCGCCGCAGCCGAGTTTTTGGCCGATCTCATGCGCGTAGGTGCGGACGTAGAAGCCTTTGCTGCACACGACACGGAAATCGACCTGCGGGAGCTCGACGCGGGTGATGTCGTAATTGTAAACGCGGACGAAACGCGGCTCGCGCTCCACTTCCTTGCCCTGGCGGGCGAGCTTGTAGAGTGGCACGCCGTCGATCTTCACGGCGCTGACCATCGGCGGTGTCTGGTAAAAATCGCCGCGGAACTGGTCGAAAGCCGCGGTGATGTCTTCCTTCGAAAAATCGGGCACGGGCTTCTGCTCGAGCACCTCGCCCTCGGCGTCCTGGGTGTTCGTGGTGGCACCGAGCGTCATGGTGCCGGTGTATTCCTTGTCCTCGCTCATCAGGAGGTCCTGGATGCGGGTGGCGGTGCCGACGACGAGGATGAGCATGCCCGTGGCCATCGGATCGAGCGTGCCACAATGGCCGATCTTCTTGGTGTTGAGGCAACGGCGGGCCACAGCCACCACGTCATGGGAGGTCATGTCCTGGCCTTTATCGACCAGGAGCACGCCGTTAATCGAGTCGTCGGACTTCATCATCGAGAGCAGAAAGGAATCGGGAGGCGGCTTCTTCAATGGGACCGCGCAAGCGGGCTCCGGCGGCCATGGGGTGCCCGCCGCCGCCGAAGAGCACACACACGTTGGAAACATTCACACGAGAATCTTTGGAGCGGGAGCTGGCGCGGATCTTGCCATTCTCGAGCTCCTCAAAAATCACACAGGCCACGACGCTGTCGATGCTGCGCATGGTATCGATGAGGCCCTCGGTATCGCCGGGCTCCATCTGGATGTCACGCATGAGCTTCTGCGTGAGGCACCAGCTCGCGATGCGATCGCCAGAGCGAAAGGCCATCTCATTGAGCATGGCACGCTGGAGGTCGATGCGGCGACGCGGGTAGGATTGATAGCAGAGCGTGGCGAGACGCGCGGTATCGAGCCCGGCCTCGAGCATCTCCGCGGCGATGCGATGCGTGCGAGCATTCGTGCTGGAGAACTGAAAGCTGCCCGTGTCCGTCGAGATGGCGACGAAGAGATTCTGCCGCACCGCATCATCGATGGGGAAACCACCGGCGATGAGCAGGTCATACACGATCTGTCCAGCCGCAGGCGAGGTGGTGTCAATGTGCGCGAGATCGCCATAGCCCGGATTGGTGCCGTGATGATCGATGTTCACGAGCTTCGGCGAAGCCGAAAAGGCCTTCACAACGCCTTCACCGATGCGCTCATGCGTGGCGGTGTCGAGCGCGATGGCGAGATCGACTTCAAGCACACTGCCATCGGGCCGGATGACCGTGTCCGTGCCGGGAAGGAAGGTCAGATTGGACGGCACGCCGTCTTCGAGGATGGCGGTGACCTCCTTGCCCATGCCGCGCAAGCTCAACACAAGCCCCAGCAGCGAACCCACGGCATCACCATCCGGCCGCACATGGGCGGTGACGGCGATGCGTGATGCCGCGCGGATGGTGGCGGCGATGTCCGTGAGCGAAACGTTCATGGGGCGGATTCGGGGGCGGGCTTCTTGGCGCATCCTGCCGCGCTTGTCGATGAATTCCTGCCATTTCTCCGGCGGCTCAGCGGGCCTTTTCGAGCAGTTCCGTCACCTTCGCGGTGATCAAATCCTCCACCGCCTCCGTGTAAGGACCACGGTGGCCGTATTCAAACATGCCGGTGACACCTTCGTAGCCGCCTTCCTTCAACACTCGAAGACTCGGCACATAGCTGAGCAGATCATTGTTGTAACCGCTCACCCATGTTGTGTTCCATCCCTGCGCCGCTTTAAACTTCAGCGAGTAATCGACCACCGTCTCGCCCGTGAGCGCGATGTAGGTGAGCTCCGGGCCAAAGCGCCACACCTGCACGGGATAGCGCACGCGGTCCGGTGTGCCGCCTGCGGTTTCGTGCTGGCGGATGAAGTGCTCAAACTCCCGCCGCGGCATGCCGGTGAGGTTGGGAAGGCGTTGCTTCAATTCATCGAGCGGAATGCCGGGCTGCAGCGGCAGCTCTGTTTCGCCCATCGCCACCTTCAAAGGCCCGCTGAGTGGTGTCATCGCGCTGCCGAGCACCTGCCGCACGGCTTCCGCGAGGATGCTGCCATACATGCGGGCGAGCTCCACGGCCTCCGCATCGCGACCGCGAATGCGTGGAAGCGGATTCGCATCACCACCGCAGTTTTGCACAAACAACGCCACCGAGCCTGGAAAGGCCTTTTCGAGCTCGAGCTGCGCAAAACCGGCGTAATCGCCATTGATGCTCAAGCCACCGAGGGCCGTCGTGTGGCATGAATAGCCGAAAATAACGGCTTTGAGGCTTTCACCAGCCTTCACCGACATCACCGGCACATCTTGATCCACTTGTCCGCCAAAGGCACGGCTGTCAGGACCACGTGAGCGCCTGCGGTTCACCGCCACACCGGCCAGTCCTTGATCAAAACGCAGCTCCGCCGGTTCCAGCGCCGCGATGGCCGCACCGATGACTTCATCATACTTCGTGTAAACCATCGCCGTGTAGCGATCCTTTGCCGCGGCCTCTTCCGGCGTGAACTCGTAATAAAGCCACAACACATCTTCGGTCACCGGGCACGAGTGATTGTGCGAGCTGTTCAAGATCAGCCGCTCGCGTGCGATGTGATGCTTCTCCGCCGCGTTCTTCGCGATGACAGCGATCATCTTGTCGCTGAGCCCCACGAGATCCGCGGTGACGAGCACGGAGGTCGCGCCCGTGTCATCACGCAGTGCCAGCGCCTTCAGCCAGATGGGATGATCGACTCGCTGCGACATGCGTGTTTTGCCGCCATAGCCCGCGAGCGGCACCGATTCGATCGGTGTGATGTCTGCTTTCGCCGCACCAGCCAGCCACGCAGCACTCGCTGGCAGGCTGAAGCACGTCAAAAGCAATCCAAGACTCGAAAGCACATTCATCATCACAACCAACGGCGATGCTCCAAAGGCTTTTTCTGCGCCAAACTGCCGCGCTGTTCATTCACCGCATATCGACGTTTTTGACAAAAGGCATCTGCCGTGCGTGAATAGCGCCGCAGCCGAAGTCGGTGCTCCTTCCTGAGCACTGGCACGGGGGACCCAAACTCCCTGAGTCGCGAGATTCAGGGCGGGGCGAAGGAAAGCGGGCAACCGCCGACCAGTCCACTTCCAAGGACCAGCCCGACAGCTAACCTCGCAGGCCGATTTGGAAGGGCGATCCTCTGCCCGGTGCCAGTGCATCGGGACCATGGTTTCCCTGTCAGAACAGAAACCAACACATCCATGAACCTCACCGCATCCTGCGGCATGGCTCCCCTGAGCCGTCCCGTGGAATCCCGTTCCCGTGCCACCTGCCGCGATTGCGGCTGCGAGATGACACGCGGCTGCCTCCTGCAAAACAACGTCTGGGTCAGTCCCACGCCGATGGACATCACCATCCTGCGCCAGCTCCATGCCTGGGCCTTCGGCATCAAACGCGAAGCCCGCAAAGTCAGCGCCTGGCACTGCCCGCAGTGCCAGCGGCTCGATTTCATCACGAAGTAGGCAGCTCGAAATTCCTTCATCGGTCAGATCAGACGGATCAGACCGATCCAAATCATAAGTCATAAATCAAAAATCATAAATTCATCATGAACACTCTTTTCCATCTCATGCTCACCTACTGGTGGGCCACGCTTATTTTGTTCTTTATTCTTCTCATCAATGTCTTCGGCGTCGTGCACATCGGCGAGCAGCAGGTCGGTCTGGTCATCAAACGCTTTGCCATGCGCAGCCTGCCGCCGGGCGAAATCATCGCGTTGAATGGCGAGGCTGGCTTTCAGGCCGACACACTGCCGCCGGGGCTGCACTTCGGTTACTGGAAATGGCAATACAGCGTACAGCGCATGCCGATGGTGGTTGTTCCGCAGGGCGAGCTGGCACTCGTCGTCGCACGCACGGGCAGTGCCATCCCGCCGCAGCGCATTTTGGGCCGCGTGGTGAAGTGTGACCACTTTCAAGACGCTCGCGCCTTCCTGCAAAACGGCGGTGAGAAGGGCCGCCAGCTCGGCGTGCTCACCGCGGGCTCGTATCGCATCAATCCCTCGCTGTTTCAGATTTTGACGACAAGAAACTGTCATGAACATGGCATCGGCCCGAATCAGTTGCGCATTCTCAACATCGAGCCGGACAAAGTCGGCATCGTCACCACACTCGACGGTGCCTGCATCGAGCAAGGCGAGATCGCGGGCCCGATCGTGGCGGGTCACAACAACTTCCAGGATGCGCAGGCCTTCCTCAGCGCAGGTGGTCGCCGCGGTCTGCAGGAGCAGATTTTGCTCAGTGGTCAGTGGAACCTCAATCCGTGGTTCGCGCACGTCGAGCAGGTGGAGATGGTCGAGATCCCCATCGGCCACGTCGGCGTCGTCATCAGCTATGTCGGTAATTTGCACGAAGACGTCAGCGGTCCTGATTTCAAACACGGCGACCTTGTCGAGGTCGGCCACAAAGGCGTGTGGGTGCGTCCGCTGCTGCCTGGCAAGCATCCGCTCAATCTTCGCGTCATGCGTGTCGAGCTCGTGCCCACCACAAACATCGTGCTGAACTGGGCCACACGCACCGAGGCGCATCAGTTTGACCAGAAACTCAGCTCCATCACCGTGCGCTCGCGGGACGGCTTTGCGTTCAATCTCGATGTCGCGCAAATCATCCACATCGGGGCCAACAACGCGCCGAAGGTCATCTCACGCGCCGGTTCCGTGCAGAATTTGATCGACCACGCCTTGCAGCCCATCGTCGGCAACTACTTCCGCAACAGCGCGCAGGCCTACACCGTGCTCGATTTCCTCGGCGCACGCACCGAGCGCCAATCTGAAGCCGCACAGCACATCGCCGCCGCTTTGCGCGAATACGACGTCGAGGCCATCGATACGCTCATCGGCGACATCACACCGCCCGAGTCGCTGATGAAGACTCAAACGGACCGCAAGATCGCCGAGGAGCATCGCAAGACTTACGAGATGCAGGAAGCCGCCGAAAAGCAGCGCCAACAGCTCGTGCGCCAAACTTCACTCGCCGACATCCAAAACCAAGTCGTCAGTGCCGAGGAAGGCGTGCGCATTTCCGAACTCCACGCCAGCGCCGCCGTTAAAAAGAGCGAGGGTGATGCCGCCAGCACGCGACTCCGCGCGGCGGGCGATGCCGATGCCATCCGCAGCACTGGCCAAGCGAAGGCCGAGGCCCACTACGCCGGCATTCAGGCCGTCGGCCAGGACACCTACGCCCTCATGCAGCTCTTCCAAATCATCGCGGAGAAGAACCTCCGCGTGGTGCCTGATGTGCTCGTAAACGGCGGCGGAGCCAATGGCGGCCTCGTCGAGGCTTTGATGGCTCTAGTGACGAAAAATACGCGTCAGGCTTCGCTGCCTTCGTGAGCTCCGACCGGCCGCTCCGGTCCTCCGAAGGGAGGGCCGCCGGGCGGCGCGGCATTCTAGGTTTGACTCATCGCCGTGCCTCGCTTGAGATTGGCGGCCTTTCGCATGGAACTGAACTCGATTGTTGAAGCCCTTCTTTTCGCCTCCCAGGAGCCCCTGGGCGCGCCGCAGATGTGCACGGCTGTGAAGGAAACGGCGAAGGACATCCTGCAGGCCGCGACGGAAAGCGGCGAGGGCGGTGAAGGCATGGTCGTGCCCGATTGGGTGGCCCCGCTGGCCGAGATCACCGAGGAGGGCATCCGCGCCTCGCTGGAGGCCCTGATCGCCCGCTACGAGCAGGAAAAGCACTCCTTCACCATCGTCGAACGCGCCAATGGCTGGCGCATCTGCGCCCGTGGCGAGTATGCTGAGTGGTGCCGCGCCCTCTACCCAGGCAAAAAAGTCCAGCGTCTCAGCCAGCCCGCTTTGGAGACACTCGCCATCATCGCCTACCGCCAGCCGATCACGAAGGCGGGCATCGAGGCCGTCCGCGGCGTTTCGGTGGACACGATGGTGCAGCAGCTCGTGGATCGCGCCCTGGTGAAGACCGAAGGCCGAGCCGACCTGCCTGGCCGTCCGCTGCTTTACGGCACCACCGAGGCCTTCCTCGACCATTTTGGCGTCAAATCCCTCGACGAGATGCCCAATGCGCAGGAACTCCGCCGGGTGAAACTGCCCACGGCCGAAGAAGGCCAGGCACAAAATGCCGAAGCCCCCGCCGAGCAGCTCGCGCTGGCCCCGGTTGCCTCTGAAGAAGCCCCTGCAGCGGCGGAAGAAGCGCCTGCGGGCGAATAAAACCTCACCCGGAGCACCTTGCGGCACACCATGTCCCTCGACGAAGTCCGCTCTAAGATCGATCGCATCGACCGCGAGCTTTTGCGCCTGCTGAACGAGCGTGCCGAGCTGGTGCATGAGGTCGGCGAGATCAAGCGCAAGGACGATCTCGACATCTATGTGCCCGGCCGCGAGGACCAGCTCCTGCGCAAGCTGGCCACGCTGAATGCCGAGCAAAAAGGCCGCCTTACCGAGCGGGCCATCCGCGCCATCTTCCGCGAGATCATGAGCGCCGCGCTGGCTCTCGAAGACAGCCTCAAAATCGCCTACCTCGGCCCGGCGGGCTCGTGGACGCATCAGGTGGCCGTGAACAAGTTTGGCCATTGCGTCGAGTATGTGGCCGAGGCGAGCACCGAGGCCGTTTTCAATCGCGTGGCAGCCAGCAAAGCCGACTACGGCGTGCTGCCCATCGAGCACTCGAGCGAAGGCGCGGTGCATCACACGCTTGATCATCTGGCCGGTAGCGAACTGCGCATCTACGCGGAGATTTTGTGGAAAGCCGATGCCGCCGTGATGGTGCGCGATGCCTCGAAGCCGGTCACCGCGATTCATGGTCACCCGCAGATGATCGCCCACTGCCGCCCCTGGCTCGTGGAGCAGTTTCCCGGTGCTCGTTTGATCGAGAGCGCCAGTTCCAGCCTTGCAGCGGAGGAAGCCGAACGCACGGATGGTCTCGCTGCCTTGGGCACGCCGCTGAGTGCGGAACTGCACGGCTTGCGGGTGCTTGCCTCCTCACCAAAGGCCTACGCCACGCAGACGCGCTTCATCATCCTCGGCCGCCGCAGCGGTCCGCCCTCCGGCAATGACAACACGATGCTCATGGTCGATGCGAGTGATCGCGTGGGCTCGCTGATGGAGATTTTGCAGGCCTTTGCCTCGCGAAACGTGAACGTCCGCCAGATCGAGAACCGCCCCATGCCCGGCGATGGTCGTCAGGCCCGCTTCTTCCTCGAAGTGAGTGGTCATTTCGAAGACAGCGGCATCCAAGACGCCATCACCGGCCTCGGCAGCGCCTCCGCCAGTGCCAAGATCCTCGGCAGCTACCCGGCCCCGAGCTGGGTGGAGGAGATGTGAGCGTGAGCACACGGCTCAACGCATGCCACGATCCTCGATCACCTTCCCCAGCTTCTCTCCCCACTTCGTCATGAAGCCGGTGTGCATGTGATTGAGGAGATCGACGACCTCCTTTGGCGCGGTGGCGGCGTTGCCGGATTTGGCAAAGTGGGGCTGCGGGTCGTATTCGGCGAGCAGTTGGACGCCTTGGGCATAAAAATCACCGCGATACTGGCGCACAAGGTGGAGGGCGAGATCGATGCCTGCGGTGACGCCGGCGCCCGCCGCATTGATCTTGTCGCGGATGGCCGCGTAAGTCCCCGGGTGCTTCACCCCGGACGACGGGTGGCGCGTGAAGCCGCGCACGTGGGTTTCGTAGATAATCAGATCGGCGACTGGAATCTCCAGCGGACGGTCCCCCTCCCAGTCGAAGTCATCGTAGACGAAGCGGCCGCGGTACTGGTAGCTATCGTTCCAGTCCGGTTCCTTCCCCCACAC
>CALMTT010000523.1 GCA_937872615.1 uncultured Verrucomicrobiaceae bacterium
CTGCGTAGCCATGTGCGGAAGAGATAAGCGCTGAAAGCATCTAAGTGCCAAGCTCCTCCCAAGATAAGCTTTCCCTGAAGGATCGTGGAAGACTACCACGTCGATAGGTCTCGGGTACAAGCGCAGTAATGCGTTCAGCTTAGAGATACTAATCATCCGTTTGTCTTGCATTGTGTTCGATTTCCGAACCATGCTTGATTGTTCAGGCTCAATCCAATTTTGATTCTTTACCTGTATGCAGTTGCCAGGGAACATGGTTTAAACCGTGTCTCCAGACACACGATTCATTTCCTTGTGAATCGCAGTCTGGTGACCATGGCACAGTGGTCCCACCCGTTCCCATTCCGAACACGGAAGTGAAACGCTGTTGCGCCGATGATAGTTGGGCGATAGGCCCCGCGAAAGTAGGACGTTGCCAGATTAAATCGCCCCGCGCCTCGAAAGAGACGCGGGGCGTCTTTTTTTATCGAATTAGCCACGCTAAATTAGCCTGACGCACCTCAAGCGAAGCCAATCGCAGTGGTAGAATTATCGTCTTAGGTGCTCCTTCCGAGCAAGCTCATGTCCATCCGCCAGTGCGATGACTACCTCAAGAGAACGATCTGAGCGTATCCATAGCTGCCCCTTCCAGCGGCCGGGAGCCAACTCCTCCGAGCTTCTCGTCGAGAGCCTCCAGTCTCTGGATAAGATCTGCGAGATGTTTCCTCGGGTACATGCCCCCAGCGGCTGCGCAAAAATGAGTGCGGCAACCAAACGGCCTGTGAGCATACACACTGCAGCGCCCGGCCGCTTCCAACAAAGGACAAGCACCATCTGGATGCGCCTTGAGCTGCGTCCGTCCGCTCGCTCGGATGCCTTTAGCCAGATAAAGAGCCTCCCCCAGGGTCAAAAGAGGTGTTCTTCCAGTATGCCGAAAATGGCAGCATCCGCTCCGCAACTGGCAGTCACGCGCCAACGGCCGCCGTTCGATCTCAGCGTAAATAGCCTTGATCTCTGGTTCGTAGGCATTGGCATCCCATTTGGCTGTCTTCTTCTGGCGCATGATGCCTCCAAATGAGCCCCGAATGCTGCCCCCCGCATCATTTTTGCGGTGTGAACAATTGAAGTTTGAGAAATTTCCGTTTCACCGCCATCTTTGCCATCTGCGGCCTGCTGAAACAATCTCAGCAGGCTAAACCAACCGCCCACCTACCCCAGAACCATTGCATGAGCCTGCCTGAAATCGCCGGACATGAACTTCAGGATCTTGTGGGCAGTGGACGCTGTGGAGCGGTCTATCGGGCAGTGGGCACCAATGGCAAAACATGTGCCGTCAAGGTGTTCAGCTCGATGGCGATCAATCGCAAAGCGCTCTCCACGGCGATTCGGGCGCTTCAGCAAATGCCACATCATCGCGGGGTGCTGCCGATCGACACCTTTAGTTTCGAGAAGAGCCCGTATTTCTGTGTGATGCCCCTCGTGGGCGTGATGACAAAGGACAGCGCTGGCCGTCGGCAATGGCAGACACCTACGCTCGAGTCACTTTGTTCGGGTCTGGCGCCCGATCAGGCATGGCGTCATATCTACGAACTGGCCGATGCGCTCGCGTGGCTGCACAAGCACGGCCTTCCGCACGGCAATCTACGCCCCTGCAATGTCTTGCTGGAGGACGATGCCGAATCATCGATCCGACTCGCAGACGTGGCGCAGGGATGGGTCGGCGGAATTCACCACCTCGAGCTGACCGATCACTACATCCACCTTTGCCCGGACCAGATCGAGAATCCCGACGGAGTATTCGCCGGCTATGGGGCGTCTTGGGATGTGTATGCCTTTGGTGTCATCGCTTACCGCATGCTCACGGGCTCACTTCCGCGCGCTGCGGTTGCCTGGCACGAGCAAATCGCCATCACACAGCAACAAGCGGCCACCGGCCATGCCTACTCAATCAATGGGGCCGCCTTGCTCGCCGCTGTTCGAGCCCAGCCAAAAATCGTCTGGCCGCATCCCGCCCAATCCAAGTGGGAAGAGCGTCGTCGCAACATCATCGAGCGAGCCCTCGACCTGAACGCCTCTGCCCGCTGGAGCGACCTGCGTGAGGTCGTGCGCGAGTTCGAGGTGCTGGAAAGCGACTACCTGCTCGAGGAGTCACGCGAGCAGACGGTTCAGGAGCGGGTCAAGCAGGCGAAAAAAGTTTTGGTGCTCCAATCGACCGCCGTCGTGCTGCTCACCGTTCTGTTGCTCGCCACCATCTATGGCTTCGTCACTCTCCGCCGTGCCCAGAAGGCCGAGATGACGATCCAGAACATCAACGACGTGCACAAAGTGGAGATCGATGCCCGCGAGGGCCGAATCGCCACGCTCACCAGCGAGCGCGACATCGCCCGCCAAGCCAAGTCCACCGCCGATGCGAACCTGCAAAACTCGCAAAATGCCGTCGATCAGTTCCTCACCCAGCTTTTGCAGACTCCCACCGGCAATGCCGTCGAGGCCGATTTCTCCCGTGAGCGTCTTCAGGACGCGCTCACCTTTTGCATGCAGGGCCTCCCGGCGTTGGAAGCAGACCCCGCACTCGGAGTCGAGCGCCTTCGTGCCTACGGAAACATCGGCCAGATCCATTTGAGACTGCGTGACACTGCGAAAGCCATCACCTACCTCACCAAAGCTCGCGAGCAGGCCGCCGAGCTCATCAAAAACAACAAGGAAAGTCCCCACGGCCCGCTGCATCAGCAATGGTTTGGTCGCTACAGCCTGCTTCTCTCCGACATCCGCGCTCGGGAAGGGCGCCACAGCGAATCGCTCGCCCTGCTGCGTGACGCCACGATCAATCTCGAAAGCGGTCTCGCGGCCGATCCGAAAAATCGCCTCGCACGCAATGAATGCGCCCGTGCCTCCCTGGAGTTCGGCTTGCGCAGCCTTCGAAATGGCGACGTGACCGAGGCGGAGACCGCTTTTGCCCGCATTCCCGTCGTGCTCGATCCTAAACTCATCGGCGCCGAACTCGGCAACGATGAAAAATTCATCATCGCACGAGCCAAATTCGCCAAGGGCATCAGCCAGCGGGATGCTGGCAAGGCTGAGGAAGCGCTCAACACCCTCATCGACAGCGTCAAGGACATGGGTGAGGTCGTTCTCGGCAGCAGTCCGCGGAATCAAGACCAGGCCCTCCTGCTCGCCGAGGCCTACACCGAGCTTGCCGACCTCATCGCCAAGAACTTCAGCGGAGCCGATGCCAAGGAAGCGCACAACCAGGCCGTGCCCATTCTCCTGGAGCTCAACCGCCTGCTGCCCGACTGGGCCGAGGTGAAATACCTCCTCGCCCGCAACTACGGAGCCCTCGCAGCACTCTCCCGGGATGCCGGCCAGCCGGGCGAGGCCAGCAAAAAGAAGCAGGACGCCATCCTGCTCGTGAACGAGATCCTCGCCGACGACAAGACGAACGCCCGCTACCAGTTCCTCCTCGCCAAGCTCCGCGGTGAATATGCCGAGATCGTGGCCGACCTCGGCAAGGCCTCCACCGCACTGCCCATCGCCAAGCAGGCCGTCGAATTGTTGCAAACACTCATCGCCGGCCAGACCGACACGAAGCTCACACCCGAGCGGAAGATGTGGGAAAGCCAGCTCGCTCAGCTTTACGGCATTCTGGGGCATACCAGCGAGGCCGCCGGACAGAAGCCTGCTGCTCGTGAGGCCTTCAAAAGCGCCATCGCCATCTGGGAAAAGCTCGCCGCGGCCGCCGCCAATGACGAAGTGGTGCAAACATCGCTCACTTGGAGCAAGGACCGCCTCGCCCGCCTGAAATGACCCTCGCCGAAAAACAGCGTCAGCTCATCGAGGATCTCAATCTGATCCCGGACGTGCAGGAAAGGCTTTCCGCACTCACGGCCTACGCGGCCCGCATGCGCCTCCACCCTGGTCAACAGGTGGACGAAAACCTTGTGCCCGGCTGTGTCTCCCGCGTCTGGCTTCATGGTGAGCTGCGCGATGGCCTCATGCGTTTCGATTGCGAGGCGGATTCGCCGATGGTCAAAGCGCTCGCCGCCGTGCTGTGCGATCTTTACAGTGACGCCACACCCGCAGAGGTCGTCGCGGTCGAGCCCGACCTCTGGCAGCAATGCCAGTTTACCAAAATGCTCACCCCGACCCGCTTGAATGGCCTAGCCAATGTCCGGCGTCTGATCCGCGAAAAGGCGGCCGAGTGGGCGTAAATGCCTCGGGGTCGATTTTTCCTCATTCTCAGGGCTTATCCGCAGGCTCGGCTAGGTGGCGGAAAGGGGACTACAAAAATGTTGGTGACAGGCTCGCGGAAATTTGCTGGAATTTTCGTGTTCGAGGAAATTCCTGATGAACACCGCCCACCAGTGCTCCACGCGCAGGCCCACCAAGGCGAACCGCCTTGACGAGCTGGGTGGAGCTTTGGACGCAGGGCGCAGGGCGCAGGGCGCAGGGCGCAGGGCGCAGGGCGCAGGGCGCAAGTAAGCGGCGGCGGATGGGGCGGGTGGCTTTTTTCAAGGGGAAAGGAGGCTCGGGGTATGAAGGGGCATTCTGAGCGGTGCGCCGCTGCGGCGGCTTCATTCGGCCATGAGGCGGGTTCGTCGCGCAGCATCGGGGGATCATCGGGCCGTGTGGCGGGACCGCGGGCGTGTGAGGGAAATTCATTCCACCTCACCGACCGGTCGCGGGACGGTTTGGTAAAATCGTTCCACCTCACCGGGGAATCGCCGCGCCGTGAGGTGCCACGGTTGCGCCGCACCGGGGAATCGCCGCGCCGTGAGGTAAAATCATTCCACCTCACCGGGGAATCTTCGCGCCGTGCCGTTTTGGCGCTTTTTGAGGCTTTTGAGTGCCTTTCGGAGCTTTTTCCGGCTCCAGGCCCCTTGCTCCAAGCTCCAAGCCTACTGCCCCATGCGCCAGCTCTTTTGGGACGCCACGAATCCGCATTCCATCCCGCCGGGCCAGCCCTACCGATGGGACGACGCCAACCTCTTTTTTCAAGATGGCATTGGCTACGCCCGCGAACCGGGGGATCCCGGTTTTGTGCCTTACGGCCCGCCGCCTGATCCGCTTTCCTCCCTCACTCAACCTAAACGCCGCAAAACCATGCCTAAATCCGATTACATCCAGAATCGCGACGCGGATTTCTCCGCGCAGCTCAACACCTTCAAACTCAACATCGCCCCTTATGTGGCCACTTTTGGCCTGACGACGGCCCAGGTGGACGGGCAGGCGGCGGATGCCGCCTACTTCGCCTATGCGCTGGCCTGCCAGGAGGTGTGCATCAATGGCAGCCAGCAGTGGACCGCGTGGAAGGACCTCATCCGGGATGGCGGCACGCCGCCCGCCAGCGGTGCGCCTGCCCCGGGCGTCCTGCCGGCGGCCGTGCCGGTGGTGGCGCCGGGCGTGGAGGTGCGCTTCCGTGCCCTGGTGAAGATGATCAAGGCGCATCCGGCCTACAATGAGGGCATCGGCCAGGCCCTCGGCATTGAGGGCGCGGCACAGACCGGGCCGGACTTCGCCACCTTCAAGCCCGTTTTCGCGGTGGAGCTGCGTGGCGGGCAGGTCTTCATCGCCTGGACCTGGCAGGGCCAGAGCGCTTACCTCGACATGATCGAGCTGCTGGTGGACCGCTCGGATGGCAAGGGCTTCGTGTTCCTGGCCCAGGACACCACGCCCGGCTACGCGGACAGCACGCCGCTTCCTGCCACACCCGCCAAATGGACCTACAAGGCCATCTTCCGCGTGGGTGACCAGCGCGTCGGCCAGTGGAGTGATGAAGTCTCCATCACCGTGGGCGGCTGAACCGCACCAGCCTTGTTTTCCTGTCTTTAACCCATTAACCTATTTTTCAATATTCCCGCATGAAGTCCTTCCGCCGCTTCTCACGCCGTGCCTGGCCCCTGCACGTCTGGTTGATGCTCTCGATGCTGCTGTGGCCGGTGCCCACGGTGCGGTCTTACTGGACGGATTCGAACCAGGATGGCGTGAAGGAGTGGGTGGATGAGGCCGGGCTTGATCCGTCCTGGTGGGATGCCGATAGTGATAGTGATGGCCTGACCAATGCGCAGGAGGCGGTGTATGGTTCCGATCCCTATGCCAAGGACTCAGACCGCGATGGCTTGAGCGATCTGGTGGAGCGGGATTACACGCCGCCGAGTGCGCCGTTTGATCCGTGGTCCTGGGATACGGACGGGGATGGCTACTCGGACCACGACGAGTATTACCTCCTGATCCAGGGCAGTCCGCTGGTGGTGCATTACCCCTCCTTGGGCGGCATCTATTACGATTACCGGGACGCGGACGGGGACGGCGTGCTCAACTACGAGGACAGCGACCCCGTGAACATGGACCGGGATGGTGACGGGCTGCGGAACTGGGAGGACTCGTGGATGGATGATGCCTCCAACGGCTATGTGCCGCCCGATGATGACCCTGGGGTTTACATCGGTGGCACCTGGTATCCCAGCGGCACACTGGACAGCGACAGCGATGGCATTCCCGACCACCTCGACCCCTTCGCGTGGGGCAGCTTCTGGTATAATGGCATCGAGTATGGCGGCTCGTGGTCGGATCGTGATGCGGACGGCATTCCTGATTCGGCCGACACTTATCCCGATGGCAGTTACTGGTATGAAGGCGTGGAGTATGGCGGCATGTGGAGTGACATGGATGGGGATGGCATTCCCGACCCTGCGGACCCATCGCCCGTTTATGTGGAGTCCTACTGGTATGGGGGAACCGAATACTTTGGCACCTGGCAGGACAGTGATTCCGATGGCATCCCGGAACCGGCGGACGAGTATCCTTGGGACGCTTGGAATGGGCAGCCCCATTTCAACTACAATGGCACCGAGTATCCGGGCGAATCGGTGGACCGGGACGGGGACGGGGTGCCGGATGCGGCGGACTCATGGCCGGATGATCCGGAAAACGGCGCGGATGATGACAATGACGGGCTATGCAATTACGACGAGCGCACGCAGCACTTCACCGATCCCCACGATGTGGATTCGGACAATGACTGGCTCACCGATTACGAGGAGCTGTACTTCTTCCACACGAATCCGAAGGCCCCGCGCAGCGCACTGGCCTCTGGTCAGTCCTTGCTCGATGGGCAGATTCACCTCGGCGCAGATGCGGACGGGGACGAACTCCCGGATGTGCTGGAGGATTATTATGCCTCGCTGGGGTATGGGTTGGATAAAAACGACCCGGCGGATGGCGCGGGGGATCTGGACTCGGATGGCTGCACCAATGCCGAGGCCTTTACGTTTGGCTGGAGCCTCATTGCCAACCGCGGCACCTATGACCAGGATGCTGACGGCATCGACGACGCGGTGGAGGCCTACTGGGCCGCGGTTTATCCGGGCAGCATGGACAAGACGGTGTTTGAGGACGCCGTGGCGGACCACGACCAGGACGGCCTCATGAACTACGAGGAGGTCGTGCGGCACAATGTGAATGGCTGGCTGCTCCCGGCTGACCCCGGAGACGCCTACAGCTTGATACGCTCGCAGGGCTATGAGGTGGTGCCGGGTGTCACGCCGAATGACGGGCAGTTCATGCGCTGGTGGTGGGACGTGAGCCGCCCGGACTACGGCG
>CALMTT010000524.1 GCA_937872615.1 uncultured Verrucomicrobiaceae bacterium
CGTCGCCCGCGAGCAACTGCGGCACGCCCTGTGACAGAAACAGCGTGCCCAGCAGCGCGCGGCGCCAGCGGGCGCGGCGCGCGTTCACCTCGGGGTCGGTGCTGGGGCCTTCGGCGCCGCCGTTGGCACTGAGGTTGTGGTTGTGGCCGTCGGCGCCCCCCTCGCCATTGGCCAGGTTGTGCTTGCGCTCGTAGGCGGTCAGGTCGGCCAGCGTGAAGCCGTTGACCGGCTCGCTGAAGGTGATGCGGCGGATCTGGTTGGCGTCGCCTTCGATGCCGAAGTCCGAGTCGTTCAGCACGATCATTTCGGTGGGGCTCATCACCGCCACCCCTTCGACCTTCTTGGGCAGGCCGTCGACCGTGTCGGAGTTGAGGACCAGAGTCTTCGACACAGGCTTGATGCCTTTGGCCTCGAGATCGCCACTGTAATTGAACTTCACTGGAAGCCGGCCCATGACCGCCAGACGATGCCCTTTGGCGATGGTCCAGTTCGCGCTGGCATAGGCTCCAAAGCCCCAGCCATCACCCTGCAATGCTAGTTCTCCATCGGGCGTGCCCGGCCCGGCCCACAAAGCCCATGGATAAGCACGGCGGATGGTCAGTTCCGAGTAGATGATGTCCATGCCCGCGGCGACGCTGAGAGTGTCGGTGACCTTCCAGGCGATCGCGGGTGTGATGTCGATGGCAAGCAATCGTGACTCGTAGGCGAGCTGATACTTGAGCGCGGGATCCATGTCCTTCGGGTATTTGGTAGCCATGCCGAAAGGCGTGCTGGCACCGATGCCGAAGGCGAGTTTACCCGGAATGATCGGGATGACCGTGTAGAGACTGCCGGGAAAGATCCACGACTCGCTCATTTTGACCGAAGCACCGGTGTTCGAATCAAAGCGAATGTCCCCGTTCCAAATGGCGGCGTTCATGAGGACCTGAGCCTCCTCTATGCTGGCGATGTTCGCGGGCGAGACACGAACAGCTGAGGCATCATTGAGATTGGCAAAACGACCACCCGCCGTGGCGAGTGCCTGAGCGGAGTCCGGAACAACCGAGAGAGTCTCCGCGGAGGGCGAAACGCCATGCACGAGGAGGAGTGTCAGCAGGATTAGGAGGCGGGGGTTCATGGGAGGAGAGTGATTCACGCGAGACCATTGGCCTGGCAGTAGCGCAGGAGATCGACCGTGCTCTTGAGGCCGGTTTTCCGGCAGAGGTTGTGCTTGTGGACGGCCACCGTGCGAGGGCTGAGCGAGAGGTCCTGCGCCACCTGCTTGAGGCTTTTGCCACGGGCGAGCTGCATGAGCACCTCCAGCTCGCGATTGGAAAGCTTTTGATGATCTTTGCGCACGGTGCTCTTTCGGATGGAGAGATCCGCGAAGCGCTGCGCGAGCTCCCGCGAGATGTAGGTGCGCCCTGCCATGGTGGCACGAATGGCATCGAAGAGTTCGTGGGGAGGCGCGTCCTTGGTGACATACGAACGAGCTCCAAGCTGCATGGTGCGTGTCACAAAGGTCTCTTCCTGATGCATCGACACGGCGATGATGCGCGGGGGATTCGCGAGCATTCGGAGCTCGGTGGTCAGCTCAAGCCCAGAGCGGTCGCCCAGCTCGATGTCCACCAGCACGATGTCGTAGTCATGCTGGCGGGCGAAGACCATCGCCTCGGCACAACTGCCCGCGGAGTGCACTTTGGAATCGGGAAACTCCGCCTTCAGCATCGTGCTGAAGGCCTCGCGAACGAGCGCGTGGTCATCCACCACAAGAAGGTTGAGAGGCGCATCGGGAGACATGATGGAAGTCAGACGAGTTTGAGTGCTGCGTGCGAAGGTTTGCCGGTGGCGGGCAGCGGGACTCGCACGGCGATGCGCACTCGATCACCTGCTCCCGAAGTGGATACATCCAGCTCAGCGGCCATGAGGGCACAGCGGGCCTCGACCTGCAGGATCTCCGGAGAGGTCTGATCCGTGGACCAGGCATCACTACGTCCGTCGTGATCAATGAAAATCTCCCATTGCTTGTCTCCGGTCTGGCAGGTGATCTCGAGCCAGGTGGCCTCCGAGGTTTGCAGGCAGACATGAACGAGATCCTCAACCACCCGGAAGAGGTTCAGCCGGTCTTTGAGTTCAAATTCAGGCTCGTTGCCATTCAATTGAAGCATGATGGAACCACCAAAGCCTTCCGTGAGGGAGCGGATGAGCTGTTGAAGCGCTGCATTGAAGCCAAAAACTTTCAGAACGGGAGGATACAGTCCTTCTGTGATGTCCCGCACCACACCCAGCGTCTGCCGCAGAGCAGATTCGAGTTCTCCGTGAAGCTTGGCGACCAGTTCGGCATCATTTCGCTGGGCATTCGCGTGCCGGAGCATCTCACTGAGCGACGTGCATGCGACTAATCCACCTGCGACTTCTTTGTGGAGGCGATGGGATAGCTGAATCCTCATTTCGTCGTCGGCAGCCAGACGGGCCGCCAGAGCCTCAACCTCGATACTTGGCGACTCCGGGGTTGGCGTGGTGACGAGGGGTGGCATGCAACGTTTTATGAAGAGTGATTTGACTGCTGAATTCGCATTTAGATGAACCACACCTGCATTCGCCCATCATCTAAATGTTTCTTCAAGATTTAGCTCCACTTAGGTCCGGATGCGTTTTCGCGGGATCTGCCCTTCAATGATTTAGCAACGGCCTAAACAATGAATCTCAATTTATTATATTTATGGAGATGCCTGCCGATTTTGATCACAGCATGCTCCTAACTCCCTCACATCCCATCTCCGCCACTAAAGATCGCGTCCTCTTCTTTGCCGGTGACAAGAATATTCATGAAGATGTGCGACTCTCGATGGCTCTTCATCATAAAGAGTTTTTCGGAAGCAGCGGCGCGCATGCACAGGCGGTGCCACAATCCCCGAATGCAACTCGTCCAACTTTGGATGCGATCGAATTTGGACGCTGTGAAAGTGAGACCGAGGTGTTGGTGTGTGTCGAGGCAGCCGCAGCGGAACACCGGCCGATCACCGCGTTGTTCATCGACGGCCGCCTGTTTCATCATCGCGACCCGAAAGGCTTCATGAGGCAAATCTGGCATTTCCAGCGGGACCTTCACATCGTCCTGCACGACATCGCGGAGACCACGAACCCAGATCAGTTGGCGACCGAACTCAGCGACCCATCTCACCTCATGCTGCTGAAGAACCGGCTCACCACTTTCGAGATCGGCCAATTCGTGCGCATGATGGTGGCGAAGAATGGCAGCGACAAGAAGATGTCTTATCGCGATCTGAATCTAAACACGCAGTTGCTTGATCTGGCACGCCGGTTTGAGGATGCGAGCAATCGCCTGCACGCTGAGCAGGAGCACCGGATGCGGCTGGAGGAGCGGCTGTTCCGGTCTCAACGCCTGGAAACCCTGGGACGACTGGCAGAGGGAGTCGCTCACTACTTCAACAATCATCTCACCGTCACCCAAGGACATCTGAGCATCGCCCTCTCGGCCAGGGATGGCAGTCCGAGGCTGCTGACCTCACTCGATGAGGTGCTCAACTCCTCCAAAGAGGCTGCTGAAGTGACCTCCCAGTTGCTGAAGTTTAATCATCAACAACCTGGACCTGCTTCGCCGGTAAACTTGGAGCAGTGCATCAACTCCGAAGCCGTGCTGATGAAGCATGTGCTGGGCGCCCAGATAGGTGTGGAGGCTTGGTTTGAGTCGGGCCTGCCGGATGTGATGGCTGATTCGGCGAACCTCGGGCAGATCATCCTGACTCTCGCGGTGCATGCCCGTGATGCGATGCCCGCGGGAGGACGGCTCTCGATCCGCGCTCACCGTGTGCAGGTGGCAGATGAAGTCGCCGCGAGGCGCTTGCACGCCGAGGCGAGACCGGGCGAGTTTGTGGTGCTGGCAATTGGTGATACCAGCCAGGGGCTGACCTCCGCGGAGATCGCCGCGTTGTTCGATCGTTCGGGCAATCATACTGGCGAACTGGGCCACGCGGCAGGCCTGCTGCCTGTGCAGGGACTCGTGCGGCAACTGCACGGATGGCTGGACATCAAGAGCATCACGGATGTGGGCACGGAGTTTCTGATCTACCTCCCGGCAGCGCAGAGTTATGGCCAGGCAAGCTCATCCCCGGTCAAATCCCGCCCTGAGGCGGAGGATCAAAACGCCACGATCCTGATCGTCGATGACGAGGACTCGGTGCGCCAGGTGATGGAGTATGTGCTGACGAGTCAGGGACACAATGTGCTCGTTGCCCGCGATGCGAACGAGGCGTGGCAGCTCTGGCGTTCACGCAAGGCGGTCATCAAACTGGCCATCGTGGATGTACAACTGCCCGGAGGCGCGAGCGGCTTCGATCTGGAGAAAGCGCTCAATGAGGAAGATCCCTCCCTCCCGGTGATCTTCACCTGTGGCTTCGCCGCGGCGAACTTGAAGCACACCAAACAACTCGTGAACGGCGAGAACTTCCTGCCAAAGCCCTTCGGAATGCCTGAACTGCTGACTGTGGTGGGCAATGCCCTGTTAAAACCAGCCCGCTTATGAACAGCATTCCATGAGGCCTCTTGTCCAGGTTCACGAGCCTTCCGGCATCACTGGCGCATCCACCGCCGGACGCCGGAGATTCACTGCCGAACCTGCCAAGAAACTAAGAACCGTGCTTGCCAATTCACGGGTGGACGCTTGTATTGGTCAAATGACCAACGCGCACCAACCTACGGCCGTCGCGCTCACATTTGGCCGCTGCTTGGTGGTGCAAATGAATGCTCATGGCATGATCGAGCGCGTCTCTGGCGAGCTTGATGTTTTTCCTCGATGGGCCGGCAGGCCTCCGGCGAAGGGAGGTTCAGGCTTCGACCTTGTTCGTGACTGCCTGCGGGAGCCGGAGGCATCGCTGGCCGCGGTCGATCTGGTGAACAGCGTGCTGCAAGGAGGGCCACCACGGCGTTTTCAGATGCCCGAGTCCACACCGGGCAACCCTCTGATCGAAGTCACCCTGACATCTCAGAGCACCGTGGACCTGCCGGGAGCCGTCGTCACTCTGATCGAGCTGCCACCGGAGGCTGCAGCCCCCTTGAAGCGCGACCACGAAGAGGCATCACGGCTGCGAGCCATCCTCGACCATGAGCCAGCGTGCGTGAAGGTCTCCGACACCGCAGGACACGTGCTGGAGATCAATCCTGCAGGCCTGCGCATCCTCGAGGCGGACGGAGAGGACGATGTCCTTGGCAGGGGCGTGGTCCGCTTTATCGCCCCCGAGGATCAATCGCGCTTTGTTGAACTCACCGAACGTTGCGCAGCCGGCCACACGGTCAGCGACACTTTCCGGCTGGTCGGCATGAAAGGCACCGAAAGGTGGGTGGAAACCCACAGTGTACCATTGACCGGGCCGGACGGCCGCGTCTGCGAGGTTATTTCGGTTTCCCATGACGTCACAGCACGTCATCAGGCGGAGGAAAACATGCGGCTGAGCCAGCGCCGTTACGAGCAACAGCGGGATGCGATCGCCCGGCTGATGAGACGCGGGATTCTGCAGAATCCCGACTTGGAGCAATCCTTGCAGGAGATTGTCTCCGCGACGGCCGAGTGCATGAATGTGGAGCGTGTGAGTGTGTGGCGGAAGGACCGCGCGAAAGACTGCATCGTGTGCCTAAGCCTGATCGAGCGATCTACAGGCCGAATCAGCCAGGGGCTCGAACTCTCCAAAAATGACTTTCCGGGCTATTTCCGCGCCCTTGAGGAGGATGAGATGATCTCCGCCGAGGATGCCTGCTCCGATCCGCGCACCCAGGAGTTCCGAGATTGCTACCTGAAGCCCATGGGCATCGGCGCGATGCTCGACACGCCGCTGCACGTCAGCGGCGTCCTGGCGGGCGTGCTCTGCCACGAGCATGTGGGAGGCCCGCGGACCTGGACGGAGGATGAAAAGAGTTTTGCACTCTCGATGGCGAATCTCATCTCGCTCGTATTTGCCCAGTCCCAGCACCGCCAGGATGAGGAAAAACTGCGTGAACAGGCCTCGCTGCTCGATCTGGCACGGGATGCGATCATCGTGCGGGGGCTCGACCACACCATCCGCTACTGGAACAAAAGCGCGGAGCGTCTTTACGGTTGGACAGCCCAAGAGGCGATCGGGAAGGACATCTCCACGCTCATTTACCGGGACGCCGATGACTTCGTCGAGAAGACGGCGAGGCTCATGAAGGATGGAGAGCACATCTGCGAGATCCGCCAGGTCACCAAAACCGGCGAAGAGGTCATCGTCGAAGGTCACTGGACGCTGGTGACCGATTCCACGGGCCTGCCCAAATCCATCCTCGCCATCAACACCGACATCACAGCGAAAAAGAAGGCCGAGGAGCAGAGCAGCCGGAACCAGCGCCTGGAAAGCATCGGCACGCTCGCAGGAGGCATCGCCCACGATTTGAACAATGTGCTCACGCCGATCTTTGTGTCCGTGGACATGCTGAAACTCAAGACCAATGACAAGGCCTGTCTCGAGACCTTGGGGACGATCTCTACCAATGCCCGGCGTGGCGCGGACATGATCCGGCAGCTTCTTTCCTTTGCCCGCGGCGTGGAAGGCACACGGCAGACGCTGCGCATGCATCTGCTGCTCCAGGAGATCGGCTGCATGGTGCGTGACACCTTCCCCAAAAACATCTTCCTCGACATGCGTGAGCAGGCAGACCTCTGGCCGGTGCACGCCGATGCCACGCAGCTTCATCAAATGCTGCTGAACCTGTGCGTGAACGCCCGTGATGCGATGCCACGCGGCGGCACTCTCAGCATCCAGGCCTCGAACACTCAGATCGATGCCCAGTATGCCGCCAGCCACGGAGAGGCCCGCAGCGGCCCGCATGTGCTCATCACGGTGAGTGATGAAGGAACCGGCATGCCGCCGGAGCTTCTGGGCAAGATTTTCGACCCCTTTTTCACCACCAAGGAAGCCGGCAAAGGCACCGGGCTGGGTCTCTCCACCACTCTCACGATGGTGAAGAGCCATGGCGGCTTCATCGAAATCGATTCCGCTCCCGGCGAAGGCACCGTCTTCCGTGTATTCCTGCCTGCTGACCCGTCCTCTCTCGCTGAGAACGAGCCGCCACCGGAGGAGCCCCTGCCTCGTGGCAGCAACCAGCTGGTGCTCGTGATCGATGACGAGGCACCGGTGCGGGAGATCACCTGCCAGTCCCTGCAAAGTTTTGGCTACCGCGTGATGTCCGCCAGCCATGGAGCCGAGGCAGCCGCACTCTATGCCAGGCATCATCAGGAGATCGACGCGGTGATCACGGACATGATGATGCCCATCATGGACGGCCCCTCGACCATCCACGTCATCCGCAAGCTCAACCCCTCCGCCCGCATCATCGCCGCCAGCGGCGTGAGCACGCAGATGGACGCCGCCAGGGCCATCAATTGCGGCGCTGACTCCTTCCTTCCCAAGCCCTATACCACCAGCGGCCTGCTGGTGGCACTGCAGCAGGTGCTGGGAGACATCGCGGCTTAGATGGTGGGATGATCGGAG
>CALMTT010000525.1 GCA_937872615.1 uncultured Verrucomicrobiaceae bacterium
CGGCATCGGGCTGGGTGGGGGCGGCGACTTTGCCGATGGATTTGCGGGCCTTGAAATTGATGCCGCGGGAGAGCTGCACTTTGCCGATGGCTCCGGACTTGATGTAGTCCATGGCGGCCTGCCAGCCGGGGGAGGAGCGGCGCTGCATGCCGTGCTGGACGACCTGGCCGCGCTTTTCGACGATGGCGGCAGCTTCGACGAGCTTGCGGCCTTCCCACATGTTGTGGCAGACGGGCTTCTCGACGTAAACGTGCTTGCCATTGGCGATCGCGGTCATGGCGATGAGCGTGTGGCTGTGGTTCGGCGTGGCGATGGTGACGGCGTCGATTTCCTTGTCAGCGCAGCATTCGCGGTAGTCGCTGTATTGCTTCACGGTGATGTTTTTCTTCGCGAGAGCGGCGACGTGTTTTTCCATCACCTTCTTATCGACATCGCAAAGGGCGACGAGGCGCACGCCCTTGATGCCGAGGAGGCTGGAGATGTGGCCTGCGCCACGAGCGTTGAAACCGATGACTGCAACGCGGACGTCGTCATTGGCGCCGATGGGAGCGGAGTAGGAAGGAAGGACGGCGAGGCTGGCCGCGCCGGCGACAGTGCCGCGGACGAAGGTGCGGCGTGTGGTTTGGGTGGTGTTCATGATGGTGAGAGCGGGGTTAAACGAGGGAAATGGGCGTTTTTCGCGGGTTGTGTGCTGAAAATGCAAAACGCCCCGCCTGAGCTGGCGGAGCGTTTTGAACTGAAAACGGACCTTTGTGAACTAGAAAACGACCTCGCGCGTCATTTCCGACGACGGCGAAGCATGAGTCCGAGAAGGCCGAGCAGCAGCAGCAAGGCACGAGACGGCTCCGGCACATTGGTGATGGCGATGTAGCCGCTCGAATAGAGGCCGTCGAGGTCCCAGAAGAGGCCGCCGGAGAGGCTGGGCAGGTTGATGGTGGCAAAACCGCCTGCTCCGACCGATGGAGCCGTGCCGCTGGCGATGCCGCTCCAATCAAAAACCTGCCACCGGTCCCCATTTACCCATGAGGCGGTGTCCAGAGCCGTCACCACGTCCAGCGTGCCGTTGAAAAGCACGTTCGACCAGTCGCTGGCCAGGACCATGACCCGGTCATTGGAGGCCGCGGAATTGTCCCCCGTGTTCGCCAGAAGGTCGAGGGTGACACCTCCAAAGGACAGGGTGCCCGCACCCGAGACGGCGAGAGACACGAGACCGCTGGCAGATGAGCCCGGGAGGCCCGGATTAAGGCTTCCGCCAAGCGTGATCGCATTGCCAGCGGCGGCTGTGATCAGTCCATTTCCGGCCAAGGTAGTGCCTGCGGCCATGGTCAGACTGCCTGAGCCCGTGGCGGACCCCGTGGCATTGGCGACCACGAGAGTGCCCGCGGCCACCGTGGTGCCTCCGGCGTAGGTATTGGCGGCCGAGAGCACCAGTTGGCCAGCGCCCGTTTTCGTCAGCGGGGCGCAGTCGTGTCCAGAAACGACTGCGGTGAACTCCAGCGTGCCCGTGGCACCGCCAGCGGTGTCCACCGTCGCGCCGGTGCCGTCGAGAATCACATTTTGCGAGGCACCCAAGGTCACGCTGGCCCCGGTGCTTTGCAGGGTGGCGCCATCCCGCAGCGTCAGTGTGTTCCCCGGAGCATCGGCGCCGAGCCCGGCAGAGCTCGAAATGCTGATGGTGCCATGATTGATGATCGTGCTGCCCGCGTAATTATTGGCACCGCTGAGGAAAAGGGTCCGCGCACCTTCTTTGACGATGCCTCCGTTGGTCACCGCCACCTCGATGCCAGCGTCACTGCCCGGCTCGTTGGCTGTGCCGGTCTGGTTGGTCTGCACAGTGATGGTGCGGATGCCGCCGCCGAGGTCCAGCGTGCCCGCGCTGCCGGGGCTGTTGTTGCCAGTGATCTCCAAATAGGTGGCGGTGTTGCCCGTGGCCGCCCGGTTGTTGTTGAAGGTGATGTCACCATTCACGATCAAGGTGCCGCCGTTGAGCAGGATCTTGCTGCCATTGCCCGAATTCGACACCACGGTCAGATCAAGACTTCCCACGGTCTCCGTGAACCCGGCCAGATCCCAGTTGGCCGTGGCATTCGAGCCCGCGTTCACGAGCGTCACACGAGCCGTGTTGTCGATCTGCTCATTCGCCGCGTTGCTCAGCAGCACGGCTCCCGTGGCAGCGTTCGCCAGCACAGAGACGCCACCTGTTCCCACAGCGTTGATGCCGGCATCTTGTCCGAGGACGAGGTTTCCCTGCCGCAGGATGACCGCGCCGGTCTGAGTGGTGGCAGTGCTGCCAGCCAGGGTGAGCGTGCCGGTGCCCGTTTTGGTGAGGCTGTCAGCCCCCGCGAGCAAGAGCCCCGTGGCGGTGACATTCACCCCATTCGTGTCGATGGTCCCGCCGCCGGTGTTGAGGGTGAAAGTGCGGCCGCCGAGGTCATCGGTGAAGCCGGGTGCCACGCGAAGCGTGCCGCCAGCAAAGCGCACTGGCGTGGTGGCCCCGATCTTGTCTGTGGCATCCATCTGAAGGGTGCCAAAGTTCAGGTAAACCTCCGTGAAGGCACTGCCAGCAGCTCCGAGGATCAGTGTCCCGGCACCGGACTTGACCAGAGGCACCGCGGAGGTCAGCGGCGAGTTCACCGTCAGGCTCCCGGCCGGGTTGGTGACATACAAAATGTAGTCACGGGAGGCTCCGGTGGTGAGCGCGGCGAATCCGTCGATCGTGTGTGCGCCGGTGCCAGCCGCCAGCAGGGCACCGGAGGTGATTGCGAGCCCCGAGGCCGGGCCGGTGAGCGTGATGCCAGTGGCGGAATCGAGCACGAGCGAGTTGATCGCCGTGGCGGTGCTGGTGAGTGCGGCGGCCGGATTCGTGGCGAAGCGCACATTGTCCGTGGAAACACCTCCCAGGGCATTAAACGCAGCTTCATCCGTGACGTATTCCGTGGTTGTCAGAACGCGTAAATTGGCCCGTGGGGCACTGGTGGCGGCGCTGGCGTCCATGACGAACGAGTTGCCGTAATTGTCGAAGAGGTTGGTGTCGTTGTTGGCGGTCGATTCACCCACCAGCCAGGGATAGATGGAGATGGAGGTGCTGCCCGCCGCGCCGCCGCCGCCCACCGCGGCGCTCGCACCGGAGGGATCGCTATCGAGC
>CALMTT010000526.1 GCA_937872615.1 uncultured Verrucomicrobiaceae bacterium
ACTTAGCGTAAATTCCACAAAACGGTGAATGGCCGTTGTTCCCCCAAATCGTACAAAAAGCTGTTTATTGGGTTTATACGTCAAACCAAATTCAATGCCTCGGTGCAGTGTTTTACCGGCCGATTGGTAGTCGGTAGAGTTATCGGGCTGACGAATGTTCAGCAGTTCGTTGGTGCCGTTCATCACGGGCATGCCATTGGACGAACGCCACTGGTTGGTGCCGTTGGCGGCGTGGAGGGCGATGCGCAAGCACTCGGCCACCTCGTGCAGGTCGACCGGGGCGGTCAGATCGAGCGTCTTGCGCGCCGATCGCGTGGAGGTGAGCAGCTGATCGACGTCCATGTGCGCTCCTTCGTCCGTGCCGCAGGTCCCTCGATATTCTGACAGTCGAGCGCCACTTCGGTGGCACGCCGAGCAGGCCATCGGCGAGCTTGTCGGTCATGAAGATGTCGCCCACGTCCATGTGGATGTCCGGCTGGTCGAGGCTGATGTTCTGCATGGCACGGCAGAAGAGCTGCATGTCGGTGTTCACGTCGATATGCGGGTCGGCAGTGACGGTGAAGCTGAAGGTGGTGCCGCGTGGGCGTGCGGTGTGGAAGCTGCGCTCGCCGCGAGCATTGTAGAAGGGCGCACCGATATTGCGATGGCGCACGCGGTAGTAATACTCGGTGTCCGGCTGCAAACCGGTGATCGGGATGCGGATGGGGTTCTTGAACTCGGGCTTCGCGTTGTCGATGTTGAACGTCGTGGGCGTGGTGGCGAGCGTGTATTGGCCGGGAGCGGTGCCGTATTCGACAAAGACCTGCTGATTGGCCGAGGCGATGAGGTTCACGGTCACGCCGTCGGTTTTCGGCAAGGTGAGGAACTCCGCGCCGAGGATGGTGGCATCGGTGAGGAGGTTGTTCACGGTGTAGATGTAGTTGCCGCTGCCGGGGCTGGTGGCGCTGGCGTTCGTGTTGTCGGTGGCGACGACTTTGAAGTTGATCGTCGTGCCGCCGGTCTGCGCGGGGATCGCCGCGCCCCAGATGCCGTCATTGGCCACGCCATCGCCATGATTGCCATCGTCAAACATCGCCAGCGTGATGGTCGGAGGCGGTGCGGTGGTGGCGATGACGATGTCGTCAATGCTGATGCGCGGTGTGCGAGTCGGAGCCGTGGCGGCATAGCCGGTGGCCTGGAAGCGGATCTTCGTCTGCGTGCCGAGTTCTGCACCCGCGAGGTTATAATGGAAGAGCTGGTAACCGTGGTTCACCGTCGTGGCGAAAGCGGTGCCGATGGGGGCGGCGCTCGTGTTCGCATAGGCGGCGGTGTTCAGCACGAAGGTCGTGCCGTTCGTGATGCTGCTCACGGTCGCGTTGCCAGCGAAGTAGTTCGCAGCGGCGTTGGCGGCAGCATTGGTCGCGGTGGCGTTCACCAAAGTGGCCGTCGTGCCGGTGACGAGGGTGAAGGACGTGTTCGCCGTGATGGGGCCGACGCGCGTGTTGTTCGGGATGCCCGTGGCGGTGATGAACATGCCTTCGACGAGGCCCGTGGTGTTCGTGCAGGTCGCGGTGGAACTGCCGCTCGTGATGCCGATGGTCACATTCACCGGCGCGGCGAGCACGCTGCGGCTTGTCGTGAGCCCGGCGGTGCTGGTGCAGGTCACCGTCGTGCTGCCAGCGACCGCACCGGCCGCATTGATGACCACATTGCTCAGCGAGACCGTTTCAGCGTTCCAATCCTCGCTCAGTCGCGTGTTCCAGGTCGCACCGTTGTCGGAGGAGACTTGCATCGTCCAGCCGCAATTGTTCGTGGCAAAGAGATCGCGTGTCTGCACATAGAACTCGATGAAGCCGCTCGCGCCGGTGGTGTTGATCGCGTTCGTTGTGGTGAACATCGACGCCAGCGGCGCGCTACCTCCGCCCATTCAGGATCATCTCATTCACCTTCTGCCGTAGGGCCTCCATGTCGGGGTCGGCAAAGGCATTGTCCAGCAGCGCCTTTGTTCTGGCCTTCTGTGCTTGAACCATGCGCACAGATGACTGCTGCTATTCCGACTTGCCATCGAGTTCCCAAACTCTCACATAATCCACGAGCATCTCAGTTGGGAATTCGCCAGCACCAACCTCCCCATCCAAAACCAGTTTGTTGTCTTTCCACTTCAAATAGGGTGCGCGCAGTCCAAGCGAAAGCGCAACAGACATGGGTCGATGCCAGAATTTATTGGGCTTCCGTCCCACTTCCACGCCATCGACATACCAAATGATCATGTCTTTTTCGACCCGACATCCGTAGGTGTGAAAATCCGTCCTCGGGTCGAACGCCGTGCGGTATTCGTTTGCTTGAGCCTCGCGGAAACGTTCATCGTTTGGCCGATGCCACTCGCGTCCCGGCACCCCCGGCTTTCCGTTTGATAAGATGGCGTGGAGGTTATGGTCGGTGATTCGTTCATTCCCTTCCTTCTGCGATTGCCTCTGCGTCATTTCAACGATGTCAATTTCACTGTATCGCACCTCTCCAGCCGGAGTGATTGTGTCGTCGATCGTGCTGTAAAGCCAAAAGGCGGGGCTTGCTCCTGGAAACATCGGAGCCCCCTTGATTCGGGCCTCGTAGTAGCCATTGGTTCCCTTAGCATACGACTTCAGCATCCCAGAGGTGTAGCCTCTGCCCTCCCTGTCCTTCTCGTTCTTTCCTTTCATCGCCGGGGAGTCGTTGCGGAGTGTGATCTTCAGCAACCCATCTTGGGCCGTGACGTTTCGTTCATTGTCCCATCGCCATCCACTGAACTGCTCGGGGTTCTTGTTCCATTTCCGCCAATCGACTGTGCTGGCATTGAAGTCATCTGAGCGGTTCCAACGGATCACCCAGTTCTCGCCCGCTGCTGCCGAGAGGGGCCTGACATTTTGCGAGGTTTGTCCCGATAGTTGGGACATAACAGCGCTACTAATGAGGAAGAAGACGCTTAGCGATAAGGTGATGGATGGAAGTTTCATTTTTTGCCAGAGCGTTGTTTATCCAAAATAAACGGTGGGCGAATCGCATTCGCTCACCGTTTGCTTGGATGCCGGTCAAACCAAACGAAGGTCAGACAGGACAAACGAAGTAGCCAAGTATGACAGGCCAAGTCAAGCCTTGAGGACAAAGGCTATCGCTTTACCTCCGCCCATTCAGGATCATCTCATTGAGCTTTTGGCGTATCG
>CALMTT010000527.1 GCA_937872615.1 uncultured Verrucomicrobiaceae bacterium
CGACATCCAGGATCTCAAGATCAAGGACAGCCTCACTGAGGAAGACCTCGCGAACAAAATCCTCTTCAAGGACATCCTCGATGGCGAGCTCATCGTGGCCCGCGCCTACGAGCCGCTCACCCAGGGCGTCATCCGCCAGCTCCAGCAGCTCGGCCACAAGTCCGTGAAGGTCGTCAACGCATCCCCGGAAGACCTTCTCATCACCTCCCTGCGTAAAGACACCGCGCGTGATGAGGACGAGGCCCTCAAGGAAATCTACCGCCGTCTGCGTCCGGGCGATCCGCCCACCACGCCGAACGCCCGTGCTCTCGTGAAGCGCCTGTTCTTCGATCCGAAGCGCTATGACCTCACCCGCGTCGGCCGTTACAAGATCAACCAGAAGCTCACCCTCAAGGTGGACAGCGACATGCGCATCCTTGGTGCCGAAGACGTCGTCTCCGCCATGCGCTACCTCTTCAAGCTGCGCGGTGGCGAAGGCCTCCTCGATGATATTGACCATCTCGGCTCCCGTCGCGTCCGCGCCGTGGGCGAACTCCTCGCCAACCAGTGCCGCGTGGGCCTCTCCCGCACCGAGCGTCTGGTGAAAGAGCGCATGACGCTGTTTGACGTCCAGATGGACACCATGACGCCGTCGAAGCTCGTCAATCCGAAGGCGCTCGCCGCTGTCGTGCGCGACTTCTTCGGCCGTAGCCAGCTTTCGCAGTTCATGGATCAGATCAATCCGCTCGCGGAACTGACCCACAAGCGTCGTCTCTCCGCTCTCGGGCCTGGTGGTCTCAATCGTGACCGTGCTGGCTTCGAAGTCCGTGACGTGCATCCCTCGCACTACGGCCGTATCTGCCCGATTGAGACCCCGGAAGGTCCGAACATCGGTCTGATCAACTCCCTGGGCGCTTACGCCCGCATCAACGAGTTCGGCTTCATCGAAACGCCGTATCGTCCGTGCAAAGAAGGCAACGTGGCCGAGAAGATCGACTACCTCACCGCCGACCAGGAAGAGAATCACTACATCGCGCAGGCGAACAACCCGATCGACGAAAAAGGCCGTTTCAAAGGCCCGAAGATCACCGTGCGCTATCGCGGCGAGTTCATCGAAGTGGAGCCTGAAAAGGCCACGCTCATGGACGTGTCTCCTAAGCAGCTCGTGTCCGTCGCCGCCGCGCTCATCCCATTCCTCGAGCACGATGACGCCAACCGCGCTCTGATGGGCTCGAACATGCAGCGCCAGGGCGTGCCGCTTCTCGAAGCGGAAGCTCCCTTCGTCGGCACCGGCATGGAAGGCAAAGCCGCCCGTGACTCCCGCGCCGTGATCGTCGCGGACGCGAACGGCACCGTCGCCGCCTCCACCGCTGATGTCATCATCGTCACCAAAGACGGCGATCTGCCCATCAAAGAGGACAAATTCCTCGCTGACCCTCTCAAGTCCATCCAGACCGACGAGGAGAAAGGCATCTTCGTTTATCCGCTGCGCAAATTCGGCCGCTCGAACGCCGGAACCTGCATCAACCAGCGTCCGCTCGTCAAAAACGGCCAGAAGATCAAGAAGGGCGATGTCATCGCCGATGGTCCCTGCACCGACAATGGCGAACTCGCCCTCGGCAAGAACATGCTCGTCGCGTTCATGCCTTGGAACGGCTACAACTTCGAAGACGCCATCGTCATCAGCCGCCGCATCGTGAAGGAGGACATCTACACCTCCATCCACATCGAGGACTTTGAAGTCATCGCTCGTGACACGAAGCTCGGGCCTGAAGAAATCACACGTGACATCCCGAACGTCGGTGATGAGGCGCTGAAGAACCTCGACGCCCAGGGCGTTGTGCGCATCGGTGCCGAAGTGAAGCCTGGCGACATCCTCGTCGGCAAAATCACTCCGAAGTCCGAGACCGAGCTCGCTCCGGAAGAGCGCCTCCTCCGCGCCATCTTCGGTGAAAAAGCCGCTGACGTGAAGGACACCTCCCTCCGCGTGCCTTCCGGCTGCGCCGGCATCGTCATGGATGTCCGCGTTGCGAATCGCACCAGCGGTCAGGATTCCGACAAGGAAAAACTGAGTCCGGCCGAGTACAAGCGCCAGATCAAGCAGATCGAAGAAGATTACCGCCAGAAGAAGGAAGAGCTCTCCGACCAGCTCACCGACCGCCTGGAAGAAATCATCGGCGAAGACAAGCTCGACAACGACATCGTGAACGGCCAGACGGGCGAAATCATCGTCGCCGCCGGCAAGAAGGTGTCCAAGGCGATGCTCCGCCGCGTGGCCGAAAACTACGACAGCATCGAAATGGATGCTTCGCCGATGCGGAACAAGATCTTCGACGCCATCCAGACCTTCGAACAGAAGTTCAGCGATGCTGACACCGAGCGTGAACGCAATCTCGACAAGATCGAAAGCACCGAAAACGCCGCTGAATCCAACGTGGTGAAGCAGGTTCGCGTGTTCGTCGCCGCCAAGCGTAAGCTTTCCGTCGGTGACAAGATGGCCGGTCGCCATGGAAACAAGGGCGTCGTCGCCACCATCGTGCCGGAAGAAGACATGCCCTTCCTCGAGAACGGCGTGCCGGTGGACATCTGCCTCAACCCTCTCGGCGTGCCTTCACGCATGAACGTCGGTCAGGTGCTTGAAACCCACCTTGGCATCGCTGCCAAGGCCCTCGGCCTCAAGATTGCCACGCCGGTCTTCGACGGTATCCACGAGTCCAAGATCATGGACTTCATCAAGGACGCCAAAAAGCAGCCTGGTTACGAGTGGATGGGCCTCACCGGCAAATCCCGCCTCTACGACGGCCGCACTGGCGAGGCCTACACGCAGGACACTGTCGTCGGTTACATTTACATGCTGAAGCTGGGCCACCTTGTCGCTGACAAGATCCACGCCCGTGCTGTCGGCCCCTACTCGCTCGTCACGCAGCAGCCGCTGGGTGGTAAGGCGCAATACGGCGGCCAGCGCTTCGGTGAGATGGAGGTGTGGGCGCTCGAAGCCTACGGCGCCGCCTACACGTTGCAGGAACTCCTCACCGTCAAATCCGATGACGTGCAGGGCCGCACACGCATTTACGAGCAGATCGTCAAAGGTGACCACGCCCTCCAGGCCGGCACGCCGGAGTCGTTCAACGTGCTCATCAAGGAAATGCAGTCCCTGGGCCTCGATGTGAAGGTGCATAAACGCGCCGGAGCTGAGGAACAGCACGCTGAGCTCGAAGGCCTCGAGCGTTTCGCCACGGCGGCGGGCATGTGACCCGTCGTTTTTCCCACCACACAGAAGACAAGCAGCAACCTCCTTACCTCATCACCATCATGTCTGAACCCAGCTTGAAAGAAATCTTCGGGGAAAACAAACCGGCCAGCGAATTCGACTACGTGTCGATCTGCATCGCCTCGCCCGACCGCATCCGCGGCTGGTCCTCCGGCGAAGTGAAAAACCCGGAAACCATCAACTACCGCACGTTCAAGCCCGAAAAAGGCGGCTTGTTCTGCGAGCGCATCTTTGGACCCACCCGCGACTGGGAGTGCGCCTGCGGCAAGTACAAGCGCATCAAGCACAAGGGCGTCATCTGCGACCGCTGCGGCGTCGAAGTGACTCTCTCCCGCGTGCGTCGTGAGCGCATGGGCCACATCGAGCTCGCCGTCCCGGTGACTCACATCTGGTTCTACAAGTGCATGCCTTCCCGCATCGGCCTCATGCTCGACATGACCGCCCGCTCGCTGGAACGCGTCATCTACTACGAAGACTACATGGTCGTCGATCCCGGCTCCACGCCCCTCCAGCGCGGCCAGCTCCTCGGCGAAGTCGAACTTCGTGAAGCCGAAGAGCAATATGGCGCGGATGCCTTCCGCGTCGGCATGGGAGCCCAGGCCATCCGCGACATCTTCTCCCAGATCAATCTGGCCGATGCGATCAAGGATCTCCAGGAAGCCATGGGCAAGACCCGCTCCAAGCAGACCCGCAAGAAGCTCGCCAAGCGTCTCAAGCTCTGCCAGGGCTTCGCCGAGAGCCACAGCCGTCCGGAAGCGATGATCATGGAAGTCCTCCCGGTCATCCCGCCAGATCTGCGTCCCCTCGTTCCGCTCGATGGCGGCCGTTTCGCCACCTCCGACCTCAACGATCTCTATCGCCGCGTCATCAACCGCAACAACC
>CALMTT010000528.1 GCA_937872615.1 uncultured Verrucomicrobiaceae bacterium
GCGGCGCGGCTCGGTGTGCAGACGCCGCTGGCGGAGTAGAAGCTGGTGAATTTGCGCCCCTCCGCCGCCATGCGGTCGAGATTCGGCGTGCGGTGCTTCGTCTGCGGATTGAAGCAGGAGATGTCGCCATTGCCGAGGTTGTCGCAGAGGATGACGACGATGTTGGGGCGCGGCTCCGCCGCGAATGACGAAACCAGAATGAGGAATGACGAAAGGAGGCAAGCGAGAGTTCCGAGTTTCATGCGTGGAGCCAAAACGCGACCTCTGCGTGAAACTTGTGACCTAAAGGATGAACGTCTTGCGCTTGGTGCGCTGCCTGCGAGACTGACCGGGTGCGTGTTTTCCTTTCATTCGCGCTGATGTGTTGTGCGACGCTGGCCGCAGGGGCGGACTACGTCACGCCGCGGGGTGATCCGGCGGCACGATTGGTGAATGAATGGTGGGTGGCAGGCACGGCAGCGGGCTTGGCGGCGATCACTTACGAAAACCGGGATGGTCAGCACTCGCAGCTCGACACGTCCCTTTATCCGCAACTGCACGTGCTGAAGGCTGATGCGAATGACAAAGGCCCTGCACGCGTGGTGAGGCCGATGCCGGTGATCGGAAACTGCTCGATGGCCTCCGCGCCGGACCAGGTGGGCTGCCTGCCGAGATTGTACATGAGCGAGCCTTCGGGCAGTGACTTCCTGGCGAAGCAGTACTTCCTCAACAATCACTTCATCTACCCCGAGCACCTCGATCATGACAAGGGCGGCAACGGAATGGGCGGCTATGGCGACCTGCTTCCGCTGAACACGCCGATGGTGACGATCTCGCAAGGCTCCTCATCGAGCGACCAGCCGTTCTTGCGGGCCTTCATCACCGCCGCCGCGGCCTTCCGACCGGAGACGCAGAAGGTGCTGATCGAGAAAAAACTGCTCGTGCCGACGCTGCAGGCCCTCTTTCGCCGCTCGAACAAGATGGTCGCCAGCGATGACGACTACTTCAATGGCAAGGCGCATCCCGTGGTGTTCGACGCAAGCCAGATCGACGAGGAAAAATTGGTGCGGCTGGCGCATGAGATCACGCCGGAGAGCATCCCGCCGGTGGCGGTGATCGAGGTGAAGGACGAGACGAAGTCCGAGCGTGGCCGGCAGTGGTTCGAGCCGGATGGCGGGTCTTTTTTCACCGCCACCGCGAACACGCCAGTGAGCATCGGGCGCATCTTCCGCGAGAACACGGCGGAGCATGGCTTCCTCGTGAGCCTGGACAAATCCTTCGCCGCGAACCCGAAGCAGAAACTCTCCGCACGGCTCGTCGTGCTGCAGGGTGATCCGCGCTTTGTGACGATCGAGCAGCAGCCGGGCACCACGCTGGCACGCGTGCGTGTGCGCTGGCAGCCACCCGTGCCGGGGGCTCGCGGCACGTTGAGTCATCGCATCGACATCGGTGCTTTCGCCACGGATGGACAGCAGATTAGCGCACCGGCCATCCTGAGCATTTACATGCTGCCGAACGAGATGCGGTTTTACGATGAGAAGGGCCGACTCGCGGAGGTCCAGTATCAAACGGCCAATCCCGAGCCCGGGCTGCCGCAGGGTGATCGCGATCTGCGCTGGGTGCGGCTGATGAGTGCTCTGGCGGAGCCGGATGAGGGATCGCTGCTGGCTCGGCTGGTGCAGCCGCTGCTCTCGCCGGCGGAGCGTGAGGTCATCCGCACGACGCGGAAGGAGCTGCAAAAGCGTCTCGATGCCGCGGCCACCGTGGCACGTGATCCGAAGCTCAAAGAGCAGGCGGAGAAGCTGCGTGGCGCTGTGCTCGATGATCTGGCAAAGGCGCTCGATGCGCCCTTGCCGGGTGAGAAGCCACGTCCGCTGCGCTTTGCCCTGCTGCTGGGCCTCGAGGTGCTGGCGAGCGATCCGCTGCTGTTCATTCAAAACCAGGCCGAGATGCTCGATCTCGCATCTCGATCACCCAAGACCACGGCGTTGGCCGATGTGCGGGCGGAGCTGCATCGCCTCACGTTGACGGGCATCTTGAAGCAGGAGAAGGACGGCACGGTGCGCACCAATGTGTTTCCGAAGAAGCTGAGTCCCGGCGAGCGGCATGCGTTGCGCGGATTGAATCTCACGCTGCTCAGCCATGTGATGCTGCCGCAGGTGCTGGAGCGTGCCGCAGGCACCGCGTGGTTCCCGCCGCGCCTCACGAGTGTGAAGCCGTGGCGTGATGTGATGCATTACGAGGGTGACACAGCAACGCTCACGGGATGGACTCGCCATCACGAAGGCCGCACGACGGAATTCGATGCGGAGGGTCGTCTCCTTCCTCCCACGCCGGGATCGAAGCCGGTGGCCGTGAGCTATGTGCTCAATGGTGACGGGAAGCTGACATGGAAGGTGAAGTGAGGACACCTTTGAACTCCCCAGCACCTATGTCTCGCAAGTTATATGGCGTTCTCTGGTTCTCTCTGGCCCTGATCCTGTTCTGGATGCTGAGCCAAGCGAACAACCCAGCGTGGGAGTATTGCACAACCAAGGCCAAAGGCGTGCCGTTTCCATATCGGATCGACTACTGCGAGTGCGATGACCGACGTGGACAGTCGGTGTACCAGCCCGAAGCGCACGCTTATAACTTTCTAGTCGCACTTGGTGTCGCTTTCCCCGCGCTGCTCCTGTTCACCCGAGACCGTTCTGTGGTGAAGTAGTTGGAGTGACAGACAGTCTTCACTTCTGGAAGCAACGAGGCGCGACAGCGTCTTGGAGTGCTCCAGCCCTCTGGAGCTTTTCGCAGGCCCGGGGGACACTCGAAAGCGCCGGAGGTCCGGCGCACTCCAGGACGCTGTCGCGAATATGATCCCCGATTGGGGGGCGTTTGATTTACTGCGGTGGGTTCGGGCGGGCGGCGGCCTCGGCGGCGGCACGGGCAGCGGCCTCGGCTTGGCGTTGGGCCTCTTCTGCGGCGCGGCGAGCGGCTTCTTCAGCCTGACGTTGCGCTTCCATTTGGGCTTGGCGTTGCGCTTCCATCTGCGCCTGACGCTGGGCCTCTTCTTGGGCGCGGCGAGCGGCTTCTTCTGCCTGACGCTGGGCTTCCATTTGGGCCTGACGCTGCGCCTCCATCTGGGCTTGGCGCTGTGCCTCTTCTTGAGCACGACGCTGGGCTTCCTCGGCCTGGCGTTGTGCCTCCATTTGGGCTTGGCGCATGGCTTCTTCTTGGGCACGACGCTGGGCTTCTTCTGCTTGGCGTTGAGCTTCCATTTGGGCTTGGCGCTGGGCTTCGATTTGAGCCTGGCGCATTTGCTCTTCGGCGGCGGCACGAGCGGCGGCTTCTTCGGCCTGCTTTTGCTGCATGGCGAGGGCTTCGGCCTGCTGGCGGGCTTGTTGTTCGGCGGCGGCTTGCTCGGCCTGCTTTTGCTGCATGGCGAGGGCTTCGGCTTGCTGGCGGGCTTGTTGTTCGGCGGCGGCTTGCTCGGCCTGCTTTTGCTGCATGG
>CALMTT010000529.1 GCA_937872615.1 uncultured Verrucomicrobiaceae bacterium
CATAGGCCCTCACCAGCCGTTCATGCCATCCAGCCGCATCATCCACGATGCCCGTACGCTCCGCCAGCGGCAGCCAGTGATCGAGGGAGGTTCTCATGGCATCGGGGAGAGCTTTGCGGCCTGCGTGAGCACCGTGGCAGTCACAGCCCGGGTGACTTGCGTGAGGAATTCGTAGTTCAGCGTGTCAGGTGTGTCGGTAGCAGCGTGGTAGTGCGGATTGCGGAACTCCGAGGTGTCTGTCCACATGATCGACGGGATGCCCGCCTTCCAAAAGGGCGCGTGATCGCTGCGATGCAGGACCGGGAAGAATTTCTCCAGACCGAGCAGCACCTCGACACCGTAGGCCGGAAGCGCAGGCTGCTCGGTGCGGATGGTTTGCAGCGCAGCTTTCATCGACGCCGCGCCCTCGCGATTCGTCAGCAGCCCAATGAAGTCCCCGCGATCTGGCAGGCTGATCGGCAGGCCCGGCGGGATTTTTTGCGATCCCGGCTGGCTGCTCGCATAACCGACCATTTCCAGCACATGCGCACACTCGACCTGATAACCTGCGACAGGCAGATGCTGGCTCACCAAATTGCTGCTGCCATCCAGTCCGTCCTCCTCGCCGTTGAAGGCCACAAACACCACCGGCAGCTCAGGCAGGAACTCCGCGCAAAGCTTCGCGCAGCCGAGCATCGCCGCCACGGCGCTACCGTTGTCATCGGCGCCAGGAGTTGTCGGAACGCTGTCGTAGTGAGCACCGACGACGATTACTTTGTCCGCCACGCCCGCTGGGTGGGCGACCACATTGCGGAATCCACCTTGGAACCGCACCTCGTAGCCCCATTCGCTGAATTCCCGCGCCAGCCATTCCGCCACCGCGCAGTTCGCCTCCGCATTGATGACGCGATGCCGTGGAATTGAAATGCGCTCCACCCATTCTCGCAGCATGCCGGGTGTCACGAGGGCAAACAACTCCTGGAGAAGGTCGCTAGGCACACCTTGTCGGAGCCGGCTGGCGTTTCGAATGAGCATAAACTGGAGTGGGGCGGTTAAAACAAAATGTTCTTCACAAACTCGGCCACGTGCGGCGGCAGTTTGCGGTGTTTCCGGGTCAGGACGACGATCTCACGCTCGAACTGCTCCGCCAGCGGCAATGTGACGAGCGATTCTTTGCGTCGATACAGCGCCAGCGCCCGGCGAGGCACCAAAGCCACGCCATAGCCGCTGGCGACGAGATTGATGATGAGGTCGAAGCTATCGAGTTCCATCGCCGGGGTCACCGCGAGCCCGTTTCGCTTCATCCAGCGGCGCAGAAGCTGGCCGGTGTTCGTCGCGGCATCGAGCATGAGCAACGATTGCTGCTGCAGCCAGAGTTTGAGCCGGTCCGCCCGTTTCGGTGCCACCAATGCCGCGGGCGCGATGAGCTCGAAGCGATCTTTGAACCGATGCGTGATCTTCACCGAGTCCGGCAGCTTCGCAGGTGGGCACAGCACGCCGATGTCCGTTTCGTTCGCATCCAACGCCGTCAAAATGGAGTTGCCCGCATGGTAGCTGACACGGCAGGCGATCTCCGGATGCCGCTGGCGGTTCGCGTGGAAGAGGCCCGGCATGTGCGCCATCGCCAGCGTGTGTGAAACGCTCACACGCACCTCCGGCCGGGCGCTGCCAAACGCCGCGTGAAGACCATCGAGCGTCGCTGTGACACCGCCGATCAGCCGTGCCGCCTCAGCGGCGAGATACTGGCCCGCCTCCGTGACCTCCACCGAGCGCGTCGTGCGATTGATCAGATCCAGTCCCAACCTGCTCTCCAGCGATTGCATCTGCCGCGTGAGCGCACTTTGCGACAAACCCGCCTCCCGCGCCGCCCGGGTGAAGCTGCGATGCTTCACGACGAGGTGAAACAGATGCAGCGCATGCAGATCGAAAGGCTTCGTGGCGAGGTATTGTTGCATTGGAGGCATCAAAACATGCTTTTTATGCACTTCACGCATTTCTTGAGCCATGCGAGATCAGGGCCGCAAACCCACTCCAAGACATCCCATGGCCAACATCCTCGACCGCCTGCCCCAAAACGTCCCCGGCCGCTTCTATGTCGATTCCACCTGCACCGACTGTGACTTGTGCCGGGGTCATGCATCCTCTCATTTTCGTCGCGACGATGAGACTGGCTACAGCTTCGTTTTTCACCAGCCCGAGACCGAAGAAGAGATCGCCCTGTGCCGCGAAGCCCTCGAAGGCTGCCCCACTGAGTCGATTGGTGAGGACTTCGGTCTTTGACGGCCATGCGTCTTCGCAGTACACGACACGGCATGAGTTTTAGACTTTTGATCCTCTTGGCCGTGGCCACTTTGACCGCGTGCCACACGCCGAAGCCTGTGGCTCCGCAGCCGTTGATGCCGCGGTGGAAGGTGGCGCCGGAGTGTGAGACGGCGAAGGGGTCGGTGAGGGTGGAGGTGTCGCTGGCTTCGAGCACAGCGCAGTTGCTGGCGAAGGACGGCACCGTTTTGGCGGAGATGGATGTGTCACCGGGCGTGGACGGGCATCCGACACCGACGGGGAAGTTTCGCGTGACGGAAAAGATGCCGCTGAAGCGCTCGAATCTTTACGGGCAGTATGTGAAAAAGGGCACGGAGGAGGTGGTGGTGGCAAGGGCGTGGGAGCACGAGGGGCCGCGGCCGGAGGGCACGGCGTATCTCGGTATCGCGATGCCGTGGTGGATGCGGCTCACATCCGATGGTGTGGGCATGCACGTGGGCGGTTTCGAGCGTGGCAAACCAACGAGCCACGGCTGCATCCGCTGCCCGGAGGAGGGGCAGAAGGTGTTTTTCGAAAAGTGCCGCGTGGGCACCCTCGTGCACGTGCATGAGGGCGAGCACGAAGCGCCATCGCTGCTCATGCCGGTGGAGTGATGCCTCACTTCCGGCGCTTCAACGCGGGGAGTTTGAGGCCGTTCTGTGTGATGTGCAGGCGTTTGATCTGGCCGGCTTCATCGCGCTCGAACTCAATCGAGGCAAAAACGACGTCATACTCAAACATGCCCTTCTTTGTCTCAAACACCGGCAGGAACGGCTGGCCGGTGAGCTTGATGAACAGCGTGCCGCGACGTAGCTCAATCGTGAAGACCTTGTCAGGCGGGAGGAAGTCATACACACCGGCATATTCTTCGAGCTCCTTCGCAGGGCGGAAGAGATACTCCGGCGCTTTTTCATCGAGGCGCTTGGCCACTTGCTTGTGGTTGTTTTGATCGAGTGTGACGCTGGTGATGGCACCGCTGGCGTCGCGACCAAAGATGAGCCGCGCTGCCACGCCGCGGTGGAAGAAGACATCCTTCTTCTCATGGAGGTAAGGTAGAAAAGCCTGCCCGGTGAGCTTGCACCACAGGCCGCCTTCTCGAATGACAAAGGTCAGCTTGGCCTGCTTGCCGAGTTGATAGACGCCGACGTAGGGCTGCAGCTCGGCTTCGCTGAGTTTCGGACCTTCCACGGCTTGGAATTTCGCGCGATCAATCGGTCGCGTGACCTGAACGGGCTCCATCGCGGCATTGTTGATGAGCACGATGCGGATTTGATCGGTCTTGGGCTTGGCTTCCAGCAGCGTGCGATAGCCGCCGGTGCCGCCGCTGTGGTTGACGACATCGTCGCCGAGAAAAAAGCCGCAGCCGATGCCCTCGACGATCGGCTTCAAGGCGAGCTGGATGGCTTCTTTGAGCGGCGAGGACTCTGGATGATTCAAGGCGCGACCAAAGAGCATCAGGTCCGCGGCTGTGCTGCGCAGTCCACCAGCAGGGGCGAAGGCAGCAAAGGTCCACTCACGTGCCTCCGCCTTGCCTTCAAAGGGCGGCACGAGGCGCTGGCGCAGCTCCGCCGTGGGCACAAGCATCGTGTCGAGCATGCCAAGCGGTTTGCAGATGCGATCACGCACGAGATTCGACCACGAATCGCCCAGCGCACGTTCGATGACATGACCGAGGATGGCGACGCCCACATTCGAGTAGCTCAGCTCATGCGGCCCGGTGCCTTCGAGTTTTACGCTCGCAATCCATTCGCCGAGCTTTTTCAAATCGTAGGCACCGTAAGGGTCCGCCACGGTGAAATCGGCATTGTCCGGCATGCGCGGCAGGCCACTCGTGTGCGTGGTGAGCTGCGCCAGCGTGATGGCGGCCACCTTGTCATCGGCGAAAGCCTGCTTCGCATCGAGTGCCTGCTTCAGCGTCGTTTCAAAGGTGAGCTTCTTCTCCAGCACGGCCTGGGCCAGCAGCAGGCCGGTAAAGACCTTGCTGATTGAGCCAATCTCAAAAGCGATCTTCTCCGGCGGCACATTCGCGAGCTTGTCTGGGCCTGAAATGGCATAGACGGCCTTTCCGTCCCGCCACTCGCCAGTGACGATGCAGCCGCGTGGCATGCTCTTGGCGATGTTTTGAGCCGAGGAGGCTAATGATACCGTTTTTTGTGCCCAAAGCGGACCACCGGCCAAAACGAACGCGACAATGAAGAAGATGCCTTTCATGCCGCGAGCATGACGGGGCGCGTTTTTCTTGTCACTTCCTTTGTTTGGGACCGTTTGCCTGCCATGCACCGCCTTCTCGCCCTGGTCTTCCTCGCTGTTCTTCCTGCCTCCGCTCAAACGAAGTGGTTCAAAGGCAACACGCACACCCACACGCTCTGGAGCGATGGCAATGACTTCGCCGAGATGGTGATCGACTGGTACAAGCAACGCGGCTACGACTTCCTCGCCCTCAGCGATCACAACATCCTCCAAGCGAAAGAAGTGTGGATGGACGTGAAGGCCGTGGAAAAGCGCCGCAAGGCCCTCGGCAAGACGACGATGGAAAAGTATCGTGCCCGCTTTGGCGATGAGTGGGTCATCACCCGTGAAAAGGAAGGCTCCACCGAGGTGCGGCTCCGCGAGATGCGTGAGTATGCACCGAAGTTCGACGAGCCGGGCAAATTCCTCCTCGTGAAGGCCGAGGAGATCAGCGCTTCATTCCAAAACGCGCCCATTCACATGAACGCCGTGAACGTGCAGGAGGAGATCAAGCCCGTGAAGGATCTCACGAACATCCAGGAGACCATGCGGGCGAATTTGAAGCTCGTCGCCGAGCAGTCGAAGCGCCTCGGCGTCCCCATCTTCACGCACATCAACCATCCAAACTTCCGCATGGCGCTCACCGCTGATGACCTGGCTGCGGTGACGGAGGAGAACTTCTTCGAGATCTACAACGGCCACCCGATGATCCTGTGGCAGGGCGATGAGTTCCGCGACAGCCACGAGAAGATCTGGGACATCGCCAACACGCTGCGCCTCACGCAGTTCAAGGCCGCGCCGCTCTTCGGCGTGGGCACCGATGACTCCCACCACTACCACGGCGAGGAAAGCAGCCCCGGCCGCGGCTGGGTGATGGTCCGCGCCGAAAAGCTGGAGGCCAATGCACTCACCGAAGCCATGAAGCGAGGCGATTTCTATGCCAGCAGCGGCGTCACGCTCGATGACGTGAGCTTCACCGGCGGCAAGCTGCGTATTCAGATCCGCGCCGAGCCCGGCGTGACCTACACCACCGTCATCCGCGGCACTTTGAAGGGCTTCGACGCCACCACCACCGAGGTCACCACTCCGAAGGGCGACTACCATCCCGTGCGCAAGCGCTACTCCGACGACATCGGCAAGACGCTCGCCACGCTCGAAGGTCCCGTCATCGAATGGACGCCCTCCGGTAACGAGCTCTACTTCCGCGCCTCCATCACCTCCTCGAAGCCGCATCCGAATCCCTCGATGAAGGATCAGAAGGAGATGGCCTGGACGCAGCCGATGGGCTGGAGGTGAACTCAGGGCTCTTTCGTCGCGATGTAAAACATAGCAGCGAAGGTGTTGGCCTTGAACTTCGCGTCGGCGGGAGGATCAACGACGAGCGTTGAGATGTCGCCATCAAGGTAGAGCACGTCTTTGCAGCCCAGATGCAGGAAGAAGCGGCTGAATTGATGAAACGTCACGCCACCGAGCTTCGGGTCCTCGCGGTCGCTGATAGCAAAGATGATCTGCCGGTCCTTTTCACGCACGCCCACGGCGCTACGCTGGCGGCGGTTGGGCGAGTTGATGTTGAAGGCGGGATGAATCACACCGCCGCGCAGCATCAGCGGACCGCTTTGCGTCGCGAGACGTGGCTTGAGGCCGCTGCGGGCAAATTCCGCCGCCTCCATCACGCCGGGGCCGAGGCGGTCATCGAGGAAAAAAACGCCGTTGGGCCTCATGTAGAAGTTTCCATCCCCAGGCTGGAGATTGAGCGGCACAAGCTCGCGACCGCCGATGATCGTGACGCCGCAGGGTTTGGGGCCACGCTCGAAAATGCCCGCGTTGGTCGCAAACAGCAGTTTCTCGCCACGGGTCGCCAGATCACGTTTCAGGCCGTTGAAGTCCCCGAGAGGCTTCCCATCGGCACCGAGCCACGCGAGTTGCAGCTGAGGCCAATCGGCCCGGTCGAGGCGGAAAAGGTGGTAACGAGCCCCATCGTGCTCCACGACCTCCGCACCATGAAGATGCGAGCCGAGAGCGGCACAGCCAAAGGCCGCGAGAATCCAGCGAGGGAGGTTCATGCGCATACCAGAGCCAAGATCAGCCCCCGGCACAACTTTGAACCTTGAACTTTGAACCTGAACCCCTAAGTGAACAGCATGGCGAGCAACTTTGGCACTCTCTTCCGCATCAGCACCTGGGGCGAATCACACGGCCCGGGCGTCGGCGTGGTCGTGGACGGCTGTCCGCCGAAAATCCCGCTCAGCGTCGAGGACATCCAGCATGAGCTGAACCGCCGCCGTCCCGGCCAGAGCAAGATCGTGACGCCTCGCAAAGAAGACGATGCCGCCGAGATCCTCTCCGGCGTGCTCGACGGGCAGACGCTCGGCACACCGATCGGCATCTTCGTGCGCAACACGGACCAGCGCCCCTCGGCCTACACGGAGATGCAGCAGGCCTACCGCCCCAGCCACGCGGACTACACTTACGATGCGAAGTATGGCATCCGCGCCGTCTCCGGTGGTGGACGCTCCAGCGCCCGCGAGACGATCGGTCGCGTGGCTGCTGGTGCCATCGCACGCAAGGTGCTGCAGCACTCGCTCAGCGGTTACGAATGCCTGGCTTATGTGAAGACGGTGCAGCACATCACCGCACAGGTGCCTGCGGGCGCTGCCCTGACGGCTGACCTCATCGAATCAAACATCGTGCGCACCTGCGATGCCGCCGCGGCGGAGGAAATGATCGCTTTGATCGAAAAGGTCCGCTCTGAGGGCAATAGCGTCGGCGGCGTGATCGAGTGCGTCGTGCGTGGCGTGCCGCCGGGACTTGGCGAGCCTGTTTTTGACAAGCTGGAGGCGGATCTCGCAAAGGCGATGCTCAGCCTGCCGGCGACGAAGGGTTTTGAAATCGGCAGCGGCTTCGCCGGGACCACGATGACCGGTTTGGAGCACAACGACGAGTTCTTCATGGATGGCGAGACTGTCCGCACGCGCACGAACCGCAGCGGTGGCATCCAAGGCGGCATCAGCAATGGCGAGGAGATCGTCTTCCGCGTGGCCTTCAAACCTACCGCGACGGTTCTGCGCGAGCAAAAGACCGTCACGAACACCGGCGAAGACACCACGCTGGCCGCTCGTGGTCGTCACGATGCCTGCGTGCTGCCCCGCGCCGTGCCGATGGTCGAGGCGATGGTGCACCTAGTGCTTGCCGATCATTTCCTGCGCCAGCGGGCGATGCGCGGCTGAGGCTTCGGTCACTTCTCCACGCCCATCTGCCAGAGGATGAAGGCCATTTCCTCAGCGCCCTCATGCAGGTGCTCGTAGCGACCGGATTTGCCGCCGTGACCGGCGCCCATATTCGTTTTGAGGAGGAGCAGATTTTTGTCCGTCTTCATGGCGCGGAGTTTGGCGACCATCTTGGCCGGTTCCCAGTAGGTGACGCGGGGATCGTTCAAGCCGGCGGTGAAAAGCATCGGCGGATAGGCTTTGGCGCTCACGTTGTCATACGGGCTGTAGCTGCGAATGAACTCGAACGCGGCTTTGTCCGTGATGGGATTGCCCCACTCGGGCCATTCACCGGGCGTGAGTGGCAGTTCTTCATCGAGCATCGTGTTCAGCACATCGACGAAGGCCACATGCGCCACCACCGCGCCGAAAAGCTCCGGCGCTTGGTTCGCCACCGCACCCATCAGCTCGCCACCGGCGCTGCCGCCGCTGGCGGTGATGCGGCCTTTGGCGGTGTAGCCTTTTTCAATCAAGCCACGAGCGGCATCGACGAAGTCGTTGAAGGTGTTCGTGCGCTTTTGCAGCTTGCCATCGAGATACCACTGGTAGCCCATGTCATCGCCACCGCGGATGTGGGCGATGGCATACGCGAAACCGCGATCAACGAGTGAAAGGCGGCTCGTGCTGAAATCCGGCGGTGTGGCCATGCCGTAGGCTCCGTAGGCGTAGAGGTGCAGCGGCTGGCTGCCGTCTTTCTTGAAGCCTTTCTTCGTGAGAATGGAGACTGGCACCTGCACACCATCGCGGGCGGTGATCATGAGGCGCTCCGTTTGATACTGGCTGGCATCGTAGCCGCTGGGGATCTGCTGCACCTTCAGCGTCTCCAGTCGCCTCTCGGCGACGTGGTAATCGTAGTCGGTCGAAGGCGTGACCATCGATTCGTAGTCGATGCGCAGCTTCGACATGGCGTAGTCGGGATTCGGGCCGAGCTGCGCGGTGTAGCTTGCCTCCGGGAAGGCGATGCGCTCGGGCTTCAAAGGCTCGTCGTAGCGGCGAATCTCAATCTGGTCGAGCCCGTCGATGCGGCCTTCGGTGACGAAGAAGTCTTTGAAGAGGCCGATGTCCATCAGGTAATGCCGGTCGCTGCCTGCGATGAGCGTTTTCCATTCACCCGGCTTCTCCACCGACGCGGTGGCGATGCGGAAGTTCACGTGCTCGTCATTCGTGTGGATGTAGAGCACGCCGTCACGCACATCGACATCGTATTCGCGGCCCACTTTGCGCGGACTAATGAGAATCGGCTCCGCGAGTGGATTCGAGGCTGGGATGAGGCGCACCTCGCTCGTCACCTGATCGCCCGCGTTGAGGATGATCCAGTCTTCCTGCACGCTGAGATCCACATCGCAAATGAAGCCCGCGTCCGGCTCTTTGTAGATCAACTTCGCCTTCTTCACGTCGTCACCGAGGCGATGGTAGTGGATGTTGTCGGTGCGCCAGTTGTCATTGGCATAGCCAAAGACGAGTCCGGCATTGTCGGAGGTCCACACGAGGTTCGAAAGCGTGCCCTGAATGACATCCGGCAGGTCTTTGCCCGTGGTGAGATCACGCACATGCACCTCGAAACGCTCCGAGCCGTCGTCGTCATAGGCGTAGGCCATGAGCTGGCCGTTCGGGCTGATGACGAGAGCATGGAGCTGGAAGTAGTCCTTGCCCTTGGCGAGCTCGTTTTGATCGAGGATGAGCTGGTCTGCGCCGCCCGCCACGGGCTTCCGATAGTGACGGCGATACTGCGAGCCCTTCGTGAAGGTGGACCAGTAGATCCAGTCGCCATCTTTTTGCGGCACGCTGCTGTCATCCTCCTCGATGCGGCCTTTCATCTCCTCGAAGAGCTTTTGGACGAGCGGCTTCTGCGCCGCCATGTGGGACTCGAAGTAGCGGTTTTCCTCCTTCAAGTAAGCGAGCACCTTCTTGTCGGTGACTTTGGGATACTTCGGATCACGCAGCCAATGCCACGGATCATCGAGAGTGATCCCGTGATGGGTGGAAGAGTGCGGACGTTGTTCGGCGACAGGGGCGGCGGGCATGGAAGGAGACGCAGCCTGCGCCACCACCGGAGCGGCTGAGAGCGCAAGACATGCGGAGAGTGTTTTCATAGCGAGAGTGCTGCATCCTTTTCAACGCAGCCATTCATCGCGATGCTCGGCGACAAAATCGTCATCATTGAGATGGGGGTAGGCGGCGCAGACACGATCGATCTCCTCAAGCTGACCGGGACTGAGCGTTTCATGCTCGTCGAGGCACCACAGACCTTCGAGCAGGCCCTGGCGGCGCAGGATCTCGTGAAGACCGGCGATGCAGCCGCGGAAGGCGTTCGCAGCGTCGAAGAAGGCGGCGTTGCTGTCCGTGACCTCGTTCGCAAGACGGAGCATGACGGGTGAAACCGGCTCGCTGCGGCACTTCGCCAGCAGTTCGACGGCTTTTTGCGTCCACACGGACCAATGGCCGAGCAATCCGCCGACGATGCGCACCGGATAAGGTGAGATGAGATCGAGCACGATGTTGTCGTCGTTGCCCGTGTAGAGCGCGATGTCGGTCCTGCCGCTGTCTTTGACCGCGTGGATGACATCGAGTGTCTGGTAGCGATTGAACGGCGCGATCTTGATGGCGACGACATTCTCGATTTCGGCGAATTGCCGCCAAAACGAGCGCGGGAGCACTCGGCCGCCCACGGCGGGCTGAAGGTAAAAACCGATGATCGGGATGATTTCGGCGATTTGACGGCAATGCGCGACCATTTCGGCCTCTGTGGCCGATTTGAGAGCACCAAGGCTCAGCAGCGCGGCATCGTAACCGAGCTCACGAAGCATTGTGGCCTCGCGAATGGCCTGTGGCGTAAGGCCGCAGACACCGCCGATGCGCACGAGGCGTCGCGAATCGTTTTTAAACTCCTCCGCGGCGAGAGAAAGCACCGGCTCAAACAACGCATGCTGAGGATCACGAATCGCAAACTGCGTCGTGTGCACGCCGACGGCCACGCCACCCGCTCCGGCGGCATGGTAGTAGCGCAGCAGCGCACGTTGACGACGCTCGTCGAGCTTGCGTGAGGCATTCAACGCCAGCGGACACGCAGGAATGACAAGGCCGCGATGCAGCGCGGCACGCACATCAAAGTTGCCTTGTTGCTGTGCAACAAGGCCCTCCTTGTTCCGCAGGAACAAGGCAACATTATCAGAACCGGCCATCGCGAGATTCGAAGTGCGTGGGTTTGCCGAGCGAGGCGCCGCCGCGTTGAATCCACGCGGCGGTCCACTCGATGAGATCGGTTTCGCTCACAAACGGCGGGCCGAGAGAGAGGATGGAGCGTGTGGGATTGCTCAGCAGCGCGTCCTTCGCCTCGATGCCGGTGATGTGCGGCACCTTGCCGAAGAGCTCGCCGAATTGCATCGCCGTCTCGCGCACGGAGAGCGTGCGGATGCCGGTGATGTTGAAGGGCGTCGCTGGCGAGCTGGTGTGCGCAAGCGTGAGAAGCGAGAGCGCGTTCGCATCGCCCTGCCAGATGGTGTTGAAGTGGCCCATGGTGACATCGACGGGCTCATCAGCCCACACTTTGCGGGCGATATCGACGAGCACGCCGTTGCGCAGATCGCAGGCGTAGTTCAAACGGATGAGCGAGACGGGCGTGCCGCGCACGCGGCTGAAGTGGTCGAAGATGCGCTCGCGGCCGAGGCAGCTCATGGCGTATTCGCCGGCGGGATTGAGCGTGTCTTCCTCGCGGCTGCCGCCGTTTTCGACGGGCGTGAGGCCATAAACGTTGCCCGTGGAGAAGGCGACGATGCGGCTGCGGCTGTAGCGCTCGCACACGATGCCGGGCAGCCACGCGTTCATCGCCCAGGTGAGCGATTCATTGCCCGTGGCACCGAATTTCATGCCGACCATGTAAATGACATTTGCCGCCGCCGGGAGATACGCGACGGCATTCGCATCGAGCAAATCACGCGCGATGACCTCGATGCCATGCGCCGTGAACTCCTCCGCCGAGCCCGGCGTGCTGAAACGTGACACCGCGATCACCCGCCTCGGTGTGCCAGCATCATCGCTGGCCCGTTTGATCATCCGCGTGAGCGAAGGCCCCATCTTCCCCGCCGAGCCGAGCACGATGAAATCGCCCGGAATCTGCCGCATCATATCGATCACCGCCGGTGTGGGGCGTGAGAGGCGCTCTTCGAGGTCAGTGAGATCGTGCGGGGACATGAATAAAAAACGTTCGCCTGCTCTTAGCGCATCCCTTCATCCGCGAAAGGTCGTCTTCATGCATTTGCCAGCTTCTCAGGCACCGGCAAAACGAGCTGGTAGAGGGCGAGATCGAGCCAGCGGCCGAATTTGTAGCCGGCGTGGCGGACGTGGCCGCAGGGCGCAAAACCGGCCTTGGCATGCAATGCGATGCTGCCGGTGTTTTCGGCATCGATGACGCCGATCATCATATGATAGCCCTGCTGCTTCGCTCGGTCGATGAGCCGCCGGAGCAGCTCTTTTCCGAGGCCCCGACCTCGAAAACGAGCATCGACATAGATCGAGTGCTCCACGCTGTATTGATAAGCGGCATGGGGCCGGAAGGGACCGTAGCTGCCAAAGCCCATCAGCGTGCCGTTTTCATCGAGCACACCGATGACGGGCAGTTTTTTCTCCTGCTTCGCGGCCCACCACGCCTCCATGACCTCTGGCGACCGCGGCTCGTAGTCGTAGAGCGCGGTCGAGTGCACGATGGCCTCGTTGAAGATGGCGCGGATGGCCTCCAGGTGCTCGTGCGTGCAATCGATCCAAGTCATGCAGTGAGGGTGGCGTGCTCTCGAAAAAAGGAAAGGACCATGGAAAACCCCGTCCGCCTCACGACGAACGGGGTTTTCAAATCAGACGGCCAAAGCTTACGCCTTGATCTCGACGTTCCAGAAGGTGTTCCAGTCGTCGATGTTGTTCAGATCGACAGCGCCGGGGTTCACGCTGCCGTCATCCGGCAGGCCGCAGGCGTCGAGGATGCCTTTGCGCACGTCATCACCGTGGATGTAGCCGCGGATGGCCGCGTTGTGCTTGTAGATGTTGCCCTTCGTGAGGTTCACGCCGGGCTGCGTGCGGATCCAGGACTCGAGCTGCGTGTAGCTGGGCTTCGTGTCGATGAAGGCCTTGAAGGTGTCGATGTTGATGCCGAGCGCGTCGAGCGTCATCTGGTCGTAACCGCAGCCGATGCCGGGATAGTCAGGGTGCAGCTTGCCAGCGGCGGCGAGGGAGGCCTTCTGCCAGAGGCGAGGGAGATGAAGGACACCGAGGGGGCCGGCGATGCCGGAGCTGATGAGAGGAACGATTTGAGCCATGAGGGTATGTTGGGTTGGTATTTCGTGAATCGAATTCGCCTTGGCGAACGAAGCGTGACTTTGACGAGTCCGCTCCGACGCGGCAAGAACAAACGCTCACGCCCTGTTTTCTCGATCCCCCGATTTCATGAAAAAACCCTCGCTCATCGCCCTCGCGGCGCTGCTGGCCCTGCCATGCGCCGCCGCGGAGAAAAAAGCCGCGCCTAAGGCCGCCCTCGAACTCCACAAATGGTCCGGCGATCTCAACGTGCCCGATCCAGTCGCCGTGACGACGGATGAAAAAGGCCGCGTCTATGTCGCCGCCACCACGCGGCGCAAAGTGGCCGATCTCGATATCCGCGAGCACTCGATGTGGATCGCCGATGACGTCTCTTTGACCAGCGTGGAGGAAAAAGAGGCCTTCCTGAAGCGGGAACTCGCTCCCGGCAAACTGCGCCTGCCACGCGGCGGCCTCAAAGACCACAACAAAGATGGCAGCATCGACTGGAAAGACCTCACCGTTCACAGCGAGCGCATCTACCAGCTCCGCGACACGGATGGCGATGGCACCGCGGACAAGATGACGGTCTTCGCGGAAGGCTTTAACAGCGTCGTCACTGGCATCGCCGCGGGCATTTTGTATCATGACGGCTGGGTTTACGTCACCGTCGCGCCGGATCTCGTGCGCCTGCGCGATACGGATGACGACGGCGTCGCCGATGAGCGTGAAGTAGTCGCTCATGGCTTTGGCATGCACATCGCGTATGCCGGGCATGACATGCACGGCCCGCGCATCGGCCCGGATGGTCGCATCTACTGGAGCATCGGCGACAAAGGCGTGAACGTGACCAGCAAAGAAGGCGTGAAGTGGTATTACCCGCACGAAGGCTGCGTCATGCGCTGCGAACCGGACGGCAGCGGCTTCGAGGTCTTCGCGCATGGCCTGCGCAACGTGCAGGAGATCGCCTTCGACGATTTCGGCAACATCTTCGGCGTGGACAACGACGCCGACCTCCCCGGCGAAAAAGAACGCCTCGTGTACATCACCGAGCGCAGCGACTCCGGCTGGCGCTGCGGCCATCAGTATCAAAAAGAAAAGAGCCGCTGGATGCTCGAAGGCCTGTGGAAGCCCGCGCATGCCACGCAGCCACTTTTCATCACCCCGCCGCTGCAAAACTACTCGAACGGCCCCGCCGGCTTCGCGCACGAGCCCGGAACGGCGCTCGGCGCATCACTCCGCGGCCATTTCATCCTCGATCAGTTCCCCAGCGGCAAAATGACCGCCTTCCAGCTCGCTCCGAGCGGCGCTTCGTTCGTCATGACAAACGAACGCGTCATCCACAGCGGCATCATGGGCATCGGCCTGGCCTTCGCGAACAACGGCGGCCTCCTCATCGCCGATTGGGTCGGCGGCTACCCGCTCGACGAACTCGGCCACATCTGGCTCGCCGACGATCCTTCCGCTCAAAACAACCCCGAGCGCCAAGAAACCGCCAAACTGCTCGCTGCGGACCTTGATGCCTCCCACCTCTCTCATCGCGATCAACGCGTTCGTTTGCGTGCGCAGTTCCAAATCGTCAAAAAAGGCGATTTCGCTGCTTTGGAGGCCATCGCCACCGACAAGAAAGCCGCTCAGCTCGCCCGCATCCACGCCATCTGGGGCCTCGGCCAAGGTCTCCGCGCCAAAAAGATCGAAGCCAGCACATTAACAAAACTCCTCAACGACGCCGATCCCGAAGTCCTCGCCCAAACCGCCAAAACCCTCGCCGACGGCACCACACGCATTCCCGAGCTCATCTCACTTCTCACATCTAACGTCTCACGGGTTCGTTTCCACGCCGCCATCGCCCTCGGCAAACTCCAAGACCCCGCCGCGACACCGAAACTGCTCCAACTCGCCGCGAAGGAACAAAACGATCCCTTCATGCGCCACGCCATCGTCACCGGCCTCGCGGGCTGTGCGGATGCGAAGGTGCTCGTGAAGGAAAAAAGCCTCTGCAACCTCCTCGCCCTCGCCCGGCAGCGCTCGCCAAAGGTCGCCGAGTTTTTGACGAAATTCCCCGACGAAGCCGAGCGAGCCATTCACGACGATGCAGGCATCCCCGAGGCACTTCCCGCGCTCACCACGCGACTCACGCGTCGCGGGCTGAACGCCTGTTTGCGCCTCGGCATCGCCGAACCGCTCATTCAGGCCGCGTTGAAGCCTTCCGCGCTTCAAAGCGAGGCGCTCGACCTCCTGCTCGTCTTCACGAATCCGCCGCGCCTCGACCGCATCGACGGCCACGCGCATGAAAACGCTCCGCGCGATGCCAAAGCCTTCGCCGCGCTCGTTCAATCGCGTCTCGATTCGCTGCTCGACCTCACCGACGGCGCTTTGAAAGCCAAGGCCGTCGAATTGCTCATGCAACTCCAGCTTCGCGTCGAGCCCGCCGTGCTCCAGGGCATCGTCGCCGATGCGAAAGCCCGCGCCAGCCTCCGTGCCGGTGCCTTGAAGATGCTCGCCAGCACTGGCGACTTCGGTCCCTCGCTCGATCTCGCCTTGGACAAAAAATCCCCCGCCGAACTCCGCCGCGAAGCCCTCAAGCAGCTCTTCACCCATCAACCCGACCGCGCCATCGCCGCTGCCGCCACCGCGTTGAAGGAAGCCGACACCACCACAAAGCAACTCGCCCTCTCGCTGCTCGCTTCATCCAAAGACGACACCGTCATCACCGAGTGGCTCGACCTCCTCGCGCAAAACAAAGCCCCCGCCGCCATTCAGCTCGACATCCTCGAAGCCGCCGCCACCCGCGAAAGCCTCAAATCCAAACTCGCCACCCTCCAAACCCAAAACACCGAACTCCTCGAAGGCGGCGATGTCACCCGCGGCCGCGACCTCGTCACCAATCACCTCGGCGCCAACTGCATCGCCTGCCACACCGTCGAAGCCAAAGAAGGCAGCCAGGTCGGCCCCAACTTGAAAACCATCGGCAGCCAAAAAGACCGCGCTTACCTCCTCGAATCCCTTTTGAACCCGCTCGCCGTCGTCGCCCCCGGTTATGGCCTCGTTTCCATCACCCTCAAGAACGGCAAAAGCCTCTCCGGTGCCCTCGACAAAGAAGACGCCACCCAAATCATCCTCCGCTCCCCCGACGGCAAAACGCAAAAGGTTACCCGCGATCAAATCGCCAGCTCCACCCCGCCCATCAGCGTCATGCCCCCCATGCTCGGCATCCTCACGAAGAACGAAATCCGCGATGTGGTGGCTTATCTCGCGAGCTTGAAGGCAAAGAAGAAGTGAACCGCCAGCGAGTCACTGAGCGCTTGCCACCTTCCCTGCCCTCCCTCACACTCGTCGGGTCATGAAATGGTTCATTCGCATCCTCGTCGTTCTCGCTGTGCTCATCGCCGGACTGCTTTGGTTTGGTTATTCGAAGATCGATGACCTCTTGAAGCTGGGCATTGAGAAAGCGGGCACCGAGGCGCTTCAAGCACCAGTGACGATTCAGAAGCTCAAGATCTCCATGTTCTCCGGCGCTGGGACCATCGAAGGCCTCGAGATCGGCACGCCCGTTGGCTTCAGCGTGCCGTGCTCGTTGCGCATCAATCAGGCGGACATCGCCATCAACACCGCCGCCAGCAAGGAAGACCGCATCGTCATCCAGCACATCCACCTCAACCAGCCTGACATTCATCTCGAGGTCGGCCCCGGTGGCACGAACCTCTCACAGATCGCCAAAAACGCCCGCGCCACCGCCGATTCAGTGGCTCCGTCCTCCGGCAGCTCTCCAGCACCCACCTCCGGCTCCAAGCCGGAGAAGGAACTCAAGCTCCAAGTTGATGAGATCCTAATCACCGGAGCGAAGGTGAATGCCAGCGCCGGTGTGCTGCCCGGGGCCCAAGCCTCTGTCACCCTGCCTGAAATCAAGCTGACCGGCCTCGGCACCGGCCCCGAAGGCCTCACGCCTGCCGAACTGACCGCCGTCATCCTCTCCAAACTCTCCGAAGAAGCCACCAAAGCCGGCGCAGGCGGTGCCGTCGAAAACCTCCTCAAGGGCAGCAACATCAAAGTCGATTCCAAGGAACTCAAAGAAGGCGTGAACGAGCTGAAAAAGCTCTTCGGGAAGTAGGCCGATTCGATCCTGAATCGTCAAACACGCACAGATCCCCATCAACAGGGTTGCTCGCGGTCATGGTCATGCATCTTGACCAGCAAGGCTCGCGACATCTCTTCGTCTTCCACTTCACCGACCTGCCATGAGACCGCTCTTCTTCCTGCTCCTTGCCGTTTCCGCCTCCGCTGCTGTGCATGAGGCGGACGTGTGTGTCTTTGGCGGAACCTCAGGTGGTGTCGCCGCGGCGGTGCAGGTGGCGCGGATGGGAAAGACGGCCGTTTTGGCCGAGCCGGGGCGTCATCTCGGCGGTATGACGAGTGGTGGGCTCAGCGCGGTGGACATCGGCGATCCGCGCAGCGTGGGTGGTATCGCACGGGAGTATTTCACGCGGCTCGTCGGCAAGTATGGGAAGAAGCTGGAGTGGGATCAGCCTTTTAAACACACCGGCGGACCCGCAACGGGCGGCGCGTATGCCATCGAGCCGCATCAGGCGGAGCGAGTGTTTGAGGAGATGGTCAAAGAAGCGGGCGTGAAAGTGCTGCGCGATGCCAAACTGGCCTCGGCGGCAAAAAGTGATGCGGCCACTCCTGACCGCAAAGGTGCGGGCAAGAGTGCCCGCGTCACTTCCATCACCCTCGAAAACGGCGATGTGATCCACGCGAAGGTCTTCATCGACACCACCTACGAAGGCGATCTCATGGCGAAGGCCGGGGTGAGTTTCACGCTGATGCGCGAGGGCAATGCAAAGTATGGCGAGAAGCTCAACGGCATCCAATACGACGAGCGCTTCCGGCCGCGCAGCGAGTTCGCGCAGCCGGGGAGCAATGGTCGGCTCGAGAATGGCCTCGGCGTGTGGGATCGCGATTTCCCGCTCGATCCGTATGTCGTGCTCGGTTGCAAGGACAGCGGCGTGCTGCCGCTGGTGGAGCTGGATGACGTCGGCAAGCCCGGCGACCCCGCGCCTGGCGTGCAGGCGTATTGCTATCGTCTTTGTCTGACGACCAATGCGGCGAATCGCCTGCCCATCACGCCGCCGGCCGATTACGACCCGAAGACCTATGAGATCGTCGCGCGCTTCATTGAGGCCTGTTTGCAAAATGGCGATGACATGGACCTGCGCTGGTTCTCGAAGCACGATCCGCTGCCAAACGACAAGTGGGACTTCAACACGGCCACTTTCGGTGGCAATCTGCCCGGCGCCTCGCACGCTTGGCCTGCCGCGGGCTACGCCGAGCGCGAAAAGATCGCCAAAAAGCACGAGAACTATCATCGCGGCCTGCTGCACTTCCTCGCCACGGATCCGCGTGTGCCGAAAAAGGTGCGCGAGGACATGCAGCGTTTCGGTTTGCCCAAAGACGAGTTTCCCGACACCGCCGGCTGGCCGCATCAGCTCTACATCCGCGAGGCGCGGCGCATGGTAAGCGATCTCGTGCTCACCGAGCACCACACCTTTGGCCAAACCATCGCGCCGAAGTCCATCGGACTCGGCAGCTACGGCACGGACGTGCATGAGATCCGCCGCATCGTGAAGGACGGTGTCGTCATTCGCGAGGGCAAGCTCGCCGGCAGTCGCGGCGGCTTCGGCCCCTATCAAATCGGCTACGACGCCATCGTGCCCAAGAAGAGAGAGTGCACGAACCTGCTCGTCACCTTCGCTTTGAGTGCCAGCCACACCGCCTTTGCCAGCATCCGCATGGAACCGGTTTTCATGATCACCAGCCAAAGCGCCGCCACCGCCGCGGTGATGGCTTTGGAGAAAGGCCAGGACGTGCAGGAGGTCGATTACGAGCCGCTGAAGGCACGCCTTGTGAAAGATGGGCAAGTGATCGAGTGGACGAAATGAGTGTGGTTGAGTCCTCTGGACTCATCTGAAGCAGTCGGGACGACTGCACCACACTACCGATCCACCTGGCACGATAGATTTGCGCCTCGTGGCGGTAGTTATCGGGCCCCATCCATGCCTTTTCCCAAATTGAAGTCGCTTTGTCGCTGCCTTGTTCTGTTGCCGCTGATCTCACTGCATGCGGCGGAGCCGTTGCTGATCGAAAACGGAAGCGCCCACGCTGAAATCATTATCGCGGAGAAACCGGCGCGGATGACCAAACTGGCGGCGAAGGAGCTGCAAAGCACGCTTTTGAAAATGACGGGCGCGACGCTGCCCATCGCGAGTGAGCGCACGGCGGGCAAGACGGCGATCTTTGTCGGTGTGAGCCGCTTCACGGAGGAGCTGGGGCTTTCGACGAAGGAGTTGAAGCATGGCGCGTTTCGCATGGCGTCGGGCGAGGGATGGCTGGCGCTGCTCGGTGCGGACAAGGACTTTGTGCCCATCGAGCCCTGGGGACGCAAGCGCGACAAAAGCGAGGCCGCGCGAGTGAATGCCGAATGGGACAAGATCACCGGCGACACGTTTTGGAACACGGCGAGCGAGCTTTACCAGCTCTACCATGCCGACCTCGATGTGTGGGAGCAGGATGACGCGGGCACCTTCAATGCGGTGAACGAGTTCCTGCGCGGGCTCGGCTGCCGGTGGTTCGCGCCGGGTGAGATCGGCGAGGTGGTGCCGAAGGTCGCGACGATCACGCTGCCGAAGGTGGATCGCACCGTCGTGCCGGACTTTGGTTTGCGGCGCTTTGTTTACTACACGCAGCACACGGGCATCGGGGAGCGTGCGTTGTGGAATCTGCGGCTCGGTTTGAACTATGGCACGGAGATCGCAGGCTTTCCGCAGCTCTGCCATGGCATGAAGTTCGTCATCAAGCGCAAGGAGATGCAGCAGGCGCATCCGGAGATGTATCTCAAGATCAACGGCAAGCACGACACCACGCACAAGGAGGACGGTGTGCCCGATCTGCTCTCGCCGCTGCTGTTTGAGAAACAGTTGAAGCATGTTCGCGCGATGTTTGATCACTTCCACGAGCCCATGTGCAACATCGACCTCGTGGACGGCTACGGCGGCCTCATGGGCGATGATCCCGCGTGGCAGGCGCAGCTCACGCCGGAACGCGGCTGGCGCGGCACGATGTCGGATCATGTGTTCGGCTATTTGAACCGCGTGGCGTTGGAACTGCATCGCAGTCATCCCGACCGGCTCGTCAGCGCCCTCGCCTACAGCGCCTACACGCAGCCGCCGCTGAAGATCGAGAAATTGAGCCCGAATCTGGTCGTGATCGACGTGCATCATCGGCAGGAGTTCTGGGAGGAGTCGCAATGGAACGAGCGCCGACAATGGCGGGCCGAGTGGCTCAAAAAGCTCGCGCCTAGTCGCTACATCACCTGGGATTTCAGCACAAACGCACGCCCGGAGCAGGCCGGACGTCCGGTTTACTACTCGAAACAGATCAGCCGCGACTTGCGCGACCTGAAAGGCGTCAGTTTGGGCGAGCAGGTGGAGATTTACGCGCATCCCGCAGGCAAAGAGCAGTCCTTTGGCTACCACGACCTCGCCATCGAGCACTTCAATCTCTACGTCACCGCGCGGCTCTACTGGGATGCGAATCAAGACGTGGACGCGATGCTCGCTGATTACTGCACGAGCTACTTCGGCCCCGCAGCCGAGCCGATGCGCACCTTCATCACCCACGCCGAGGCGAACTGGATGCACATGAACACCGACGCGGCAAAGATCAGCGAGTCGTTTGATCTGCTCGCCAAAGCGAAGGCCGCCATAGATGCCGCGAGCCTGCCCGGTCGTCGCATCCAGCAGATCGCGGACACGATGAAGCCGCTGGAAACGCTGCGCGTGCAGCTCAGTCGCAAGCGCGACACCGATCTCGACTATCGCGTGCTCGAAACCGTGAACACCGGCGCTAAACCGCTCGGCAGCAAGCCGCTCGATGGCCAGGTGGACAAGGCATATTGGGGAGACGTGCGTCGTTCCGTGCTCATCAAGCTGCGTCCCGAGGACCCGCAGCCCAAGGCCGGCACCAGCTTTCAAATTCAACGCGATGGCAGCACGCTGCACGTCGGCATCGTCTGCCTCGAGCCGGACATGAAGGGCCTGAAGAGCACCACCACTCAAAACGACGACCCCAAGCTCCTCGAAGGCGATCACATCACCCTGCTCATCGAGACCCCATCGCGCAGCTACTACGAGATCTGCATCAATCCCGCCGGAGCCGTCTATGACCTCGACCACGGCCCCAGCGGTCGCGGCATCGCCTGGAGCAGCGGTGCCAAAGTGGCCGTGCATCGCGGCACGGACCGCTGGAGCATCGAGATGCGCCTCCCCATCGTCGGTGCCGAGGCTTTCGTGCTCGATCCCACCAAGGGCATCGACGGCGAACGCCCCAAAGAACTCTTCCCCTGGCACTTCAACCTCGGCCGCACCCGCATCCGCGATGGCAAAACCGAACGCACCGCCTTCTCACCCACCGGCAAGGATGACTTCTATGTGCCTGAGAAGTTTGCTAAGCTGTGGGGGAGGTGACTTGCGTTAGTCTCGCGACAAAGATTCGTTGGTGGCAGCCAACGCATGGCTGCAATTGGGAGCGTTTGATCTCACTCCTCCTTCATTCACGACAAATGGCTCAGCGCCTCACAAACACACTCACTTGCCGAACCGAAGCCACTAACGTATCCTCCGCGCATGACAGCCGCGCCCCAACTCGACATGAGCACCCTGCCGCCCTTTGTGAACGCGGTGGAGGGGCGCTTAATGATGGCGTTGAAGTTCTTCGAGCTAGGACGCTTGTCGCTCGGACAGGCGGCAGAGGTCGCGGGTTACTCGAAACGGGCTTTTATCGACGTGCTGGGCCAATATGGAATCCCCGTCGCCGACTATCCTGCCAGTGAACTCGCAGACGAAGTCGCATGGTAAAGATCGCCGCGGTCGTGGATAGCGCCTGCTTGATCGGGCTGGAGCGCATCGGTCGGCTCGACCTGCTGCCAGCGCTGCTTGATCCCATCTTTGCTCCGCCTGCGGTCAATCTCGAGTTTGGTTCGCAGCCAGCCTGGATGAATGTGCAGCCGCCCAGCGATGTGGGGATGGTGGCCGCCTTGCGATTGATGGTCGATCCGGGTGAATCAGAAGCCATCGTGCTGGCCTATGAGAAGGGACTGCGCATCATCTTGGACGATCGCAAAGCACGCGAAGTGGCTCAGCGCCTCGGAGTTCCCGTCACAGGCACGGTGGGACTGCTGATCAAGGCGAAGCAGGAAGGCGTGATCACCGCAGTCAGTCCGTTGCTGGATGCTCTCGACTCGAATCACTTCCGCATTGGCGACGCTCTTCGCGCCGAGGCGTTGAGATTGGCGGGTGAGTAGTTCCACGGGCGGCAGACTTGCACTCCACACCACGCCTCTTTGAATGCAGCGCATGACCATCCACCACCTTGATCACCTCGTTCTCACGGTGAACGACCTGGACGCAACGTGTGCGTTTTATCGGCAGCTCGGGATGGAGGTGGTGACGTTTGGGGCGGGACGGACGGCGTTGCGGTATGGGGATCAGAAGATCAATCTGCATCCGGCGGCGGCTCCGATGGCACCGCATGCGGCGCGGCCGGTGGCGGGGTCGGCGGATCTGTGTTTCATCGTGAAGGGCGGGCTCGATGAGGTCGTGGCGCATTTGCAGGGATGCGGGATCGCGATTGTCGAAGGTCCGGTGAAGCGCACGGGGGCTACGGGGCCGATCGAGTCGGTTTATTGTCGTGATCCGGATGGGAACCTGATCGAGCTGGCGGTGCCGGTGGCGGATTGAGCGGCAGTTTTGACTGAAAAGGCAGCGTGACGCGATTTGATCATTCAAGATGGTTTCGGCCATCGAGGTGACGCTCGGCGGTAAATGGCCCTTTGCATGCCTTGCTTGCTTTGGGCGGCTTTTTCCAGTCCACTCACGCCGTGATCCGATCTCTGCTTTTTCTTCTCTCCGCCTCCGTCGCTTGCGCCGAGGTGCCGCCGCGGGTGCTCATCGAGCAATATGGCGCGGATGCGAGCCTGCTCAGCCGTCATTGGTCAATCACGGGCGACACCGCGCGGTCCCTGGATCGCGAAAAGCAGATGCTGGAGGGCTGGCTGAAGAAGCTGACGGCGCTCGACTTTGCCAAGCTGTCGCCGGAGGAGCAGATCGACTTCGTTTTGATGCGCAATGACCTCGAAGCCTCGCTGATGCATGTCGGTGATCGCCGTGATGATGTGCAGGAGCTTGCCACGTGGATGCCGTTTCGTTCGATCATCGACGGACTCACCGAGCAGCGCGTGCTGGGGGCTCCTTTGAACCCCGAAAAGGCCGCGAGTGCTCTCGCACCGCTCGCGAAGCGCGTCACTGATCTCCAGAACCAAATGAAGGCAGCCAAGGAAAAGAAGCCGGAGGCGAAAAAGGCCGGCGAGAAGCCCGTGGAGGCCGCGAAGAAGGAAAAAGCCATCGCGGTGCCCACCGCGCATCAGGCGCTGCGTGCGGCGGAGAGCACCGACGCGCTGCGTGAGTCGCTCAAAACATGGTTTGGCAACTACGAAGGCTTTTTGCCGGACTTTGGCTGGTGGATGAAGCAGCCCTACGACGACGCGCAGAAGGCGCTGGAAGGTTACGCGAAGTTTCTGCGCGAGGAGCTGGCGGGCATCAAAGAGAAGGATGATGCGCCGCTGCTCGGCAAGGCGCAGGGCGCGAGCAATCTGCAGGGGCAGCTCGCGCATGAGTTCATCCCTTACACACCGGAGGAACTCATCGGCATCGCGGAGCGCGAGTTCGCGTGGTGCGAGTCGGAGATGAAGAAAGCCGCGCAGGAGATGAAACTGGGCGATGATTGGAAGAAGGCCCTGCTGCGCGTGAAGCTGCAATATGTGCGCCCCGGCGAGCAGGAGACCTTTGTGCGCTCCGAGGGCAAACGCGCGATGGAGTTCGTCACGAAGCGCGAGCTCGTCACCGTGCCTGCCGATTGCGCGGAGTGGTGGGGCACCACGATGCTCGGCCCGCAGGCGCAGAAGCAGATGCCGTATGCCGCGTATAGCGGTCACGACATCCTCATCGCCTACGCAAACGAGGCGATGAAGCACGAGGACAAGCTCATGGCCATGCGCGGCAACAACCGCCCGTTCATGCGCAATGTGGTGCCGCATGAGCTCATCCCCGGCCATCACTTGCAGCGCTTCATGGCGGACCGGCATCTGCCTTACCGTCGCGGATTCAGCACGCCGTTTTATGTCGAGGGCTGGGCGCTCTACTGGGAGATGCGCCTGTGGGACATGGGTTATCAAACGACGCCGGAGGATCGCATCGGCGCGTTGTTCTGGCGAATGCATCGCTGTGCGAGGATCATCGTGACGCTGAAGTTTCACCTCGGCCAGATGAAGCCGGACGAGATGGTGAAGTTCCTCATCGACCGCGTCGGTCATGAGAAACTCGGCGCCACCAGCGAGGTGCGCCGCTTCATCAAAGGTGACTACTCGCCGCTCTATCAATGCGGCTACATGCTCGGCGGTCTGCAATTCATCGCGCTGCATCGTGAACTCGTCGCCAGTGGCAAGATGAGCGAGAAGCAATTCCACGACGGCATCCTCCAGCTAGGCCCGATCCCCGTCGAACTCGTCCGCGCCAGCCTGACGAAACAACCGCTCAAGCCCGACTTCAAAACCACGTGGAAGTTTGATGCCGCCACGAAGCCGTAACGCGTCTGCTACTCACTCCGAATCCCTTCACCATGCTCCGCACGCTCATTTTCCTCGCTCTGGCCATCGCGGCTGGCGCTCAAACGGCCGATCAGGCCCTGCGCGATTTTTACCAGGAGTATCTCGAAGCCTCGCTGCCGCTGAGTCCCACCGGCGCGACGCGGCTTGGCGATCATCGCTTTGATTCGCAGCTCGATGATGTGTCGCCCGCAGGTCTCGAAAAGCGTCTCGCGCTCGCAAAACGCACGCTGGAGGATCTGCCGAAGCGTGTGGCCTATGATCAGCTCACTCGCGATGGTCAGGTGGACTACGAGATGCTGCGCGATGGCTTGAAGCTCGAAATCTGGACCGAGGAGCATGAGAAGCCCTGGCAGCGTGATCCGCGTGGTTACACCAGCATCGCCACCGATGGCGCATATGCGCTGCTCACACAGTCCACGCTGCCGAAGGAGCAAAACATCGCGAATGTCATCGCCCGTGTGAAGCAGGTGCCGGCGATGATCGCGCAGGCGCGGCTTTCGCTGAAAAATCCGACGCAGGTGCACACCACCACCGCCATCACGCAGACACGCGGCGCGGTGATGCTTTATGAGCGCGACTTGCTCGACCTCGCGGGCGACACGCCGCGCAAAGCGGAGCTGGAAACCGCCTGCAAGGCCGCCGCGGAGGCCATGCGATCGCATTTGAACTACCTGCAACGCGAGCTGCTGCCCACTGCCACCGATGACTGGCGTGCGGGCAAGGAACGCTTCGCGCAAAAGCTCGATCAGGTGCTCCAGGCAGGCATGAATGCCGATGAAGTGCTCGCACGTGCCGAGGCGGCCTTTGCCCAAACGAAGCGCGACATGCTGCTCGTGTCCCGCCAGCTCTGGTCGAAGGCTTTTCCCGGTGAAACCGTGCCGCCCGATGATGAAGACGGGCGCCGCGAGACCATCGAGCGCGTCATCGACTGGGTGGGCAAGGATCACGGCTCACCCGACGGTCTCGTGAAGGACGCGAAGGCCACTGTGGCGGAGATCAGCGACTTCATCACGAAAAACGACATCCTCCAGATGCCGAAGCCGGACAACTGCCAGATCCTCGAGATGCCGGAGTTCCAGCGCGGCAACAGCATGGCTTTCCTCAATGCCGCGCCGGTGCTCGATCCGAAGGCGGACACCATTTACGCCATCAGCCCGCCGCCTGCCGACTGGCCGGTGGAGCGCGTGAAGAGCTTCCTCAGCGAATACAACCAGCGCATGCTCAAGATCCTCACCATCCACGAGGCCTATCCCGGGCACTACGTGCAGCTCGTGTATGCGAATCGCAATCCCTCGATGATCCGCCGCGTGCAGGGCTCCGGCGTGTATATCGAAGGCTGGGCCGTTTACACCGAGCAGATGCTCCTCGACCAAGGCTACGGCGGCGGCGACCTCGCGCTGCGGCTCATGCAGCTCAAATTTTTCCTCCGCGCCATCGCGAACACCATCCTCGATCACCAGATGCACTGCACCGGCATGACCGACGACGAAGCGCTCACCTTCCTCACGAAAGAAGCCTTCCAAGCCGAAGGCGAAGCCCGTCCGAAGATCACGCGTGCCAAACTCAGCTTCACCCAGCTCTCCACCTACTTCGCCGGTCGCGAGGCCCACATGCAAACACGCCGCGAGGTCCAGCGCGAGCTTGGCAAGGCCTTCCAACTCGGCCGCTATCACGAAGCCGTGCTCTCCACCGGCTCGATTCCGGTGAGGCATCTGAAGGAGCTGGTGATGGCGAGGTTGAAGGAGGCGAGGTGATACGATCGCGAGGCCTTCTCACTTCCACCTTGCTCCTGCCATCTCGCTGATGAAGGAACAGCGCATGGACCGCGATGATTTGCCGCTCGACCGCCGATTGAGGCAGGAGATTCTGTATGCGCGTGAGCGCGTGTATCGCTTCGGGCAAGCGACGCCGATGGAGCGCCTCATTTTGCCGGGAAACGAGCCGGGGCCGGAGATATGGGTGAAGCGCGAGGATCTCTCGCCCGTGAAGAGCTACAAATGGCGTGGCGCGTGCAATCGCATGGCGCAGCTCACGCCGGAGCAGCGCGAGCGCGGCGTGGTGACGGCCTCGGCGGGCAATCACGCGCAGGGCGTGGCTCTCGCGGCCAAAACGCTCGGCATTCGGGCTCGCATTCACATGCCGCGCTCGACCCCGAAAGTGAAACAAAACGCTGTGCGGCATCACGGCGGCGAGTGGGTGCAAATTGTGCTCACCGGCGACAGTTACGACGAGGCGGTGCTCGCGGCTCGCGAGCATGAAAAGGCCGGCGGCGCGGTCTATGTGCATGCTTACGACGATCTCGCGGTGATGGCCGGACAGGGCACGCTGGCGGATGAAGTGGTGCTTTCCGGCCACGGGCCGTTCGACGCGGCGTTTTTGCAAATCGGCGGCGGCGGCATGGCCTCGGCCACGGCGGACTGGCTGAAAACCTACTGGCCCGGCATCGAAATCGTCGGTGTGGAAGGCATTGGGCAAGCGTCGATGAAGGCTGCCATCGAGAATGGCAAGCCAGTGGAGCTTCACGACCTCGATATCTTCTGCGATGGCACCGCCGTGCGCAAAGCGGGCACGCTGCCCTTTGAAATCTGCCGCACGATGCTCAACCGCATCGCCACCGTGACGAACGCGGAGGTCAGCGCGGCCATCCGCGTGCTGTGGGAGAGCCTGCGCTGCATCTCCGAGCCCTCGGGCGCGATGGGACTCGCCGCTGTGCTCAAAGAACGCGCCGCACTCGCCGGCAAAAAAGTGCTCATCGTCATCACCGGCGCGAACATCGACTTTTTGCAGCTCGGCCTCATCGCGCAAAGCGAGGGCGCAGCCAGCACGGTGTCACGCACATTGCGCATCAACATCCCCGAGCGTCCCGGCGCGATGCTGTCGCTGCTCGATTCGTGTTTCGAGGGCCTGAACATCGCCGACTTCCAATACGGCCTGCATCATCCCGACGAGGCCTGGCCTGTCTTCACCGTCACGGCGGAAAGCGCCGAGAAACTCGCCGAACTTCCCGCTCGACTCGATGCAGGTGGCTTCCAGTGGCAGGACCTCAGCGGTGCCGTCGATGTGGCCTTCCGCGCCATCCCGCTGCGCGGCGATCTGCTCACGCATCCGCTTTTCCTGCGCCTCGACTTCTACGAGCGCCCCGGCGCACTGCATGACTTCCTCTCCCGCCTCATCCGCGACCGCGCCAGCCTCTGCTACTTCAACTACCGCCAGTCCGGCGAACGCGTCGGCCGCGCCTTGATCGGCCTCACGTTTCAAGAAGCAGGTCAACGCAATACCTTCCTCTCGGATCTGCCTGAGCAAGGTGAAGGCTACCGCTCGTGCAAACCCGTGGATACGGAGACGCTGGCGAGGATGACGGCTTGATGATGGACATCTGATTTTACCAGCAAGCATGGTCAGGCAGCCTCGTTGACTCGCCATGCTCTCTTTGAAGCTCTTTCTTCCTCTCTTCGCCACGTCGTCTGTTTTGGCTCAAACACCTGCGCCAAAGCCCAAGACGGCCAATGACTACGTCGCGCAGCTCGTGGCGAAGCTCTCGCCGACGCGGAAGATCGTTTACAAGAAGGTCGCTGATCGGGAACTGAGCCTGCATGTGTTCCAGCCGGAGGGTTGGAAGGCCGGTGACAAGCGCGTCTGCTACGTCACCATCCACGGCGGCGGCTGGACGGGCATGGGACCCGAGCGCATGTATGCGTTTGCCGATCATTTCGCGAAACTCGGCCTCGTTTCGATCAGCGTGCAGTATCGGCTGGCCAGCGCGAAGACGAACACGACTGTCTTCGACTGCGTGAAGGACGTGCGCTCCGCGATTCGCTATGTGCGGTCTCATGCGGACCAACTCGGCATCGATCCCGGCCAGATCATCGTCAGCGGCGGCTCCGCGGGTGGTCATCTCGCCGCCTCGACGGCGATGTTCGATTTCAACGAAGACAGCGACGACCTCAAGATCTCGCCCGTGCCGAGTGCGCTCGTCTTGCTCTTTCCGGTGATCGACACCTCCGCCGAAGGCTACGGAAACGCCAAGATCGGCGAGCGCTGGAAGGAACTCTCGCCCGCCCACAACGTCCGCCCCGGCCTGCCGCCCACGATTACCTTCCACGGCACCGCCGACCCGACGACGCCCTTCAAAGGCGCTCAAATCTTCCACGATGCCATGCTCAAAGCCGGCAACCGCAGCGAACTCGTCATCCACGAAGGCGGCGACCACGGCTACCTCATGCGCACCCAGCCTCTCTTCGACGAGTGCCTCGCCAAAACAGACGCGTTTCTGAAATCGCTCAACCTGCTGCCATGAACCTCCTTCGTGGCAGATTCGAGTGGCAAAAGACACCTCTAGGCCTACCCTCGCCGCATGACAGAATCTGAACGAGCCGACATGAAGCGCTGGGTGCAGACCTGGGTCCAAGCTGGCCCCGAACTGCAAAAAGTCCGCGATGCCGACATCCGTGCTGCGGACACGGCAAGCATGATCGAGTGCACCATCGGTCTGTTTCGTGACGCGGTGAAAAACTTCCCTCCCAAGCCCACTTCGGGCCTGATCGAGCAGCAGCGGTGGTTTATGAAAATGCGTGAAGCATGAAAGACCTCGTCGAACAGGCTGCCGAACTTCAGGCGCTGCTTGAAAAGCAGGGGTGGCGCTTCTGTTTCATCGGCGGGATCGCCATCCAACGGTGGAGCGAGCCGAGGCTGACGAAGGACATGGACATCACGCTGCTGACCGGTTTTGGAAACGAGGAGCCTTTCATCGACTTTCTCCTTCAGCACTTTGAATCCCGCATCAGTGACGCACGCGCCTTTGCGCTGCAAAACCGCATTCTTTTGCTCAAAACAGCCGAAGGCACGGGGATCGATGTGGCACTTGGAGGCCTGCCATTTGAAGAAGAGGCAGTCCGTCGCTCCAAGCTGCTCGAATACGCTCCTGGCATCTCCCTGCGCACTTGCAGCGCTGAAGACCTCCTCGTCATGAAGGCGTTCGCCAGCCGTCCGCTGGACTGGAATGACGTGCGTGGCATTCTCGTGCGGCAGGGCACGAAGAAACTCGACTGGCCCTACATCCGCTGTCAGTTGCAGCCGCTCTGCGAGCTCAAAGATGCGCCAGAGATCATGACGCAGCTTGAGAAAATGCACCGCGAAGTAGCGGCCAGCGAGCCTGCCGCCTGATATTGCCCGTAAGCCAGCTGACAGTTCAGCGTTGGACGAGGCATGACACTTTCGACTCGGCTTTCCGCCTTTCTCTTCTTCCTGGCTCCGATGGCGGTTTGTCGTGCTGGCACCTTGCCTGTCGTCGATCTCTCACAAGACGCGGAGCGGCACGTTGTCATCGCCCAGGGCACGGAGAAGGTCTATCAGGGGCATCCGACGACGCTTTTGATGCCGGATGGCAAGGCGATGTTCTGCGTGTGGACGCATGGTCACGGGGGCACGGCGGGGCCGTTGAAGCGCAGCGACGATGGCGGCAAAACGTGGAGCGAGGAGCTGCCGGTGCCGGAGAATTGGTGGAAGGTGAAAAACTGCCCCGCGATCTATCGCCTCACCGATCCGCAGGGCGTGGCGAGGCTCGTCGTCTATGCCGGACAAGGCCCCGATGGCACGATGCAGCAGTCGGTTTCGACCGATGAAGGCAAAACATGGTCGCCGATGCAGAGCAACGGCCTCGTGTGTGTGATGCCGTTTTGCACGATCATGCCGGTGGAAGGTGGAAAGAAGCTCATCGGCCTGTCCAACATCCGCCGGCCTGGCGAGACGAAGGACACGAAGTCGAACGTCGTCACCCAGAGCGAATCGACCGATGGCGGGCTGACGTGGAGCCCGTGGCGCATCCTCATCGATCTGGGTGATTTGAAGCCCTGCGAGCCAGAGGTGGTGCGCTCGCCCGATGGCAAGCAACTGCTCTGCCTGATGCGCGAAAACATCCGCACCGAGCCGGCGCACTTCATCACGAGCGATGACGAGGGCAAGACGTGGTCGGAGGTGAAAGCGCTGCCGCCGGGGTTGCATGGTGACCGGCACAAGGCGGTGTATGCAAAAGACGGCCGGCTTGTCGTCTGCTTCCGCGACATGGGCAAGGACAGCCCCACGCGCACGCATTTCGTCGCTTGGGTCGGTCGTTATGAGGACATCATCAGCGGCAGAGACGGCGAATACAAAATCAAGCTGCTCCACAGCCACAAAGGCAGCGATTGCGGCTATCCCGGCCTCGAACTGCTGCCCGACGGCACTTTCGTCGCCACGACCTACATCAAGTATCGAGCTGGCACGGAGCAAAACTCCGTCGTGAGCACACGCTTCACCTTGGAGGAAGTGACACAGACACTCCTGTCTGTGGGTGGCATGAAGTTTGAGCAGACAGGAGTGTCTGCATCACGGGCCGCTGGCATCGTGCTCGATGACGATGCGGCGAAATACACCGGCGCATGGAAAGTCAGCGAAAAGCTCACACCGCTCGTCGGTTCAGCGTATCGGCACGATGATCGCGCGAAGAAGTCGGCCGCAGTGGCGACGTTCACGCCGGAGATTCCTGCCGATGGCAAATACGAGGTGCGCTTGCTCTACCTGCATGCCTCGAACCGTGCTCAAAAGGCTCAGATCACCATCCGCAGTGCCAATGGCGAAAAGGTCGTCGAGCTGAATCAGCGCCTCGACTGCCTGGAGGATGGCATTCCGCGTTCGTTGGGCGTGTTTGCCTTCACGAAGGGCAAATCGGGCCGCATCGAAATCTCGAACGCGGGCGCGGATGGCTATGTGGCGGTCGATGGTCTGCAAATCGTGCCGGAGGCCGAGGCCATCGCCGAGCGTAACACGCGTGCGGACGCCGGATTTCCCGTCAAGACGAGCGCGGAGGCCAATCCGGTCGTCATTCCGCCGCCGATGCTTTTGAAGAGCGCCGCGAATCCGCAGGAAGTGGATGGCAAGTCGTATGACCTCGTCGTCATCGGCGGCACACCGGGCGGGATCGCCTGCGCGGTGCGTGCGGCACGCGAGGGCCTCAGCGTGCTGCTCGTGAATCACACGCAGCATCTCGGCGGCTTCGTCACCAGCGGTGCGGGCGGTTGGGAGGCACCGTATGATGGCCTGCGCTCGCCGATCTATAGCGAGATGCTCACCGGCGCGGCGCAGTATTACGCGAAGACCTATGGCGAAGGCTCGCCGCAGCACATCGCATCCATGCCGAGCAAAACGAGCCGTGCGCACATTGATCGTCCGAAGGTCGAGCCGCGCATCGCGGAGATGCTTTTCAATCAGATGGTCGAAAAGGAGAAGACACTGACCGTGCTGCTCGGTCACATCGTCACGAAAGCGGAGCGCGACGGCGCTTTGCTCCAAAGCGTGACGTTGAAGCCGATGCATGGCGGGAAAGCGATCACTGTGAGCGGCCAGATCTTTGCCGATGGCATGTATGAAGGCGATTTGATGGCCGTGGCGGGTGTGAAGACGCAAATCGGCCGCGAATCCCGTGCGCAATACGGCGAGAAGCATGCGGGCGTGATTTACACTCAGGAGCGCCACAAGGAACCGGGCCAGCGCGGCTTTCCCAAGGCCGCCGACGAAGGCACGCTTAACATTCGCTACAACAGCCACGCCACCGCCGACATCGTCGAAGGTCCGCAAAGCGGCGAGGCGGACAGCAGCGTGATGGCTTACAACTACCGCCTCATCCTCACGCGTGATCCGGCGAACCAAATCATGCTGTCGAAGCCCGCGAACTTCGATCCCGCCATCGCGAAGCAAGCCATCGGCGGCGGTTTCGTGCCAAACCTGCCGAACAAGAAGGTCGCGTGGAATGGTGGTCGCCTCATCGGCCCGCAAAACGAGTATCCCGCCGCCGATTGGCCGACGCGTGAAGCCATTTCGAAGCGCTATCTCGACGCCATGCTCATGCGCCTGTGGTGGGTGCAGAACGATCCCGAGGCGCCGGAGAAGGATCGCAAGCAGTTCGCTGGTTACGCCCTCGCCGCCGATGAATTTCCCGACAACGGCCACGCGCCCTACGAGATCTACGTCCGCGAGGCGCGGCGACTCGTCGGACGCTATGTTTTCAAAGAGCAGGATAACGTCATCGCCGAAGGCATCGCCCGCACGCCCATCCACGCCGACAGCATCGCCATGACCGACTGGCCGGTCGATTCGGTCGCCTGCCTGTCGCGCAAAGCGCCCGGCGGCAACACTGACGGCATCCTCTTCCTCGGCGAAGAATCGCGCCCCGCGCAGGTGCCGTATCGCAGCATCCTCGCGAACGAGATCGACAACCTCCTCGTCCCCGTCGCCATCAGCGCCTCTCACGTCGGCTGGGGCAGCATCCGCCTCGAACCCGTCTGGATGCAGCTCGGCGAAAGCGCCGGTTTCGCCGCTGCGCTGTCGGTGAAGAGCCAAACAACACCCGCCAAGCTCCCTGCCGACACCTTGATCCGCAAACTTGCCGCGAGCCGCGTGATGATCAGCTTCTTCAACGACGTGGATGTGACCAGCGATGATCCCCAAGTCGCCGCCGCGCAGTTTTTCGGCACCCGAGGCTTCTTCGCCAGCTACGACGCTAAACTCGATGAACCGCTCACCGAAGCGGTGAGGGCCGTGTGGCAGGACGGCTTCGAAAAACTCCAAAAAGGCACCCTGGAGCCGATGCAGCTCGCGAAGGTGGTTTATGCGGCGGAAACAAGTGTTGCCTCAAAGACGAAGGATACTCGCGGCGCGGTTCTGCTGACGATGTGGAAGCAACTCAATGCTCAGTGAACGACCCAGCCGGCCAACACTCATGAATCATCGCCATCAGCCCTTCACTTCGTTTCTCGTCTGCCTCGGCGCACTGACGATGGCTGCACCGTTGCTCGCTCAAGAAGCCAACCGGGAGCGCCCGCCCACACCTCTGCTGAAGAAGGGCGAGAAACAGCTCTTCGTGGACAGCGTGATGATCCGCAGCAAGCAGGGCGTCACGCGAGTCATCCATCCCGCCAAGAAACTCGAGAAGCCGGTGCTCACGGCTGAGATGCCCTGGGAAGTGAAGATCAAGGATGGTATCATCGACAAGCGGGTGAACATTTACGGAACGGTGTTGCGTGATGAAAAAACCGGCTCCTTCAGGATGTGGTATGCGGACGCAGGCAGCGTGCTTTACGCCACCTCCGCCGACGGCATCAGCTGGGAGCGGCCCATGCTGAAGGTCGCGGGCGAGAACAACGAGACCAATCTACATCTGCACAGCCCGAGCATCATTGAGGACAAGTTTGAGACCGATCCCAAGAAGCGATACAAGGCGGTCGGCAATGCCGGAATGGACAGGGACGATGCCAAAATCCAACGTCTCAAAGACAAGTTCGAAATGGTAGATTGGTATCGCGACAAGCTGCATCGCCTCTACTACGCGGCTTACTCGGCCGATGGCCTGCGCTGGACGATCGATCCCGAACCGATCCTGCTCGGCTGCGACACCATCACGCTCTCGCAAGACCCGGTGACGGGTGAATACCTCGCCTTTCACAAGCGCCAGGGTGATCCGCGCGTGGTGGGCATCCGCCATGTGTTCCTTTCGGTCAGCAAGGACATGAAGCACTGGTCAGAGCCGCATCCGGTGCATGTGGCCGATGAGATCGACAACAAGGCCACTCGGAAGCTGAAGGGCGGCACTTACTCGGAATACTACAACCTTTCTGCTTTCGCCTACGCCGGGCAGTGGCTGGGCTTTGTCACGCATTTCCGCCGTGTCGAGCCGCCGTCTGCCTTGTTCGGCAATGACGAGGTCAACGGCCAGAAAAGGTCCGCGACCGGCATCATCGATGTCCAGCTCGTCACCAGCCGCGATGGTCGTCATTGGGATCGCTGCTCGGATCGCAGCCCGGTGATCCCGCTGGGGCCTCATGCGTATGATGCGGGGAGCATCTTCGGACTTTGCAACGCGCCCGTCTTCGTCGGCGATGAGCTGTGGATGTATTACACCGCCGCGACCACTCCCCACGGAGGCCTGGCACCGGAAAAGGAGCAATCCATCGCGCTGGCCAAGTGGCGCGTCGATGGTCTCGCGTCCATGCAGGCCAAGGACAAACCCGGAAGCATCGAAACACACGACTTCATCCCGCAAGGAACGCATCTCTCGGTGAATGCTGATTTCGGAAAAGGCCGTCTCATGGTGGAGGTGCTGGATGCCGATGGCAAAACAGTCCCAGGCTTTGAAAAGGAAGCCTCCATGATCGAAAACCAAGACGCCGTGAAGCTGCCGATACGCTGGAAAAACTCAGCGTCGCTCCCGGCGGGCATTCCCATCCGTCTGCGTTTCCATCTGCAGAATGGAGACTTGTTCAGCTACCGGATTGATTGAAGGCAAGGAAGTGAAAACCAAACCGCAACCACGACCGTGAGATCAAAGCTTCGTTCCAAAATGTGCCGTCTCGTTGTGGCTTCATGCCTCGCCTTGATGCCGCTCATGCTCCATGCGCAGGCAAAGCCGCTCGCGCAGGATTACCGCATCGTCTGGCACAATCCGAACCCGGAGTTTTATGTCGAGGGGCCGGGGCTGGTGCGATTGAATGATGGCACGCTCGTTGCCGTGGTGCCGGTGGTGCCGCGTGAGGAGTGGAGCAAGGAACGGCGGGCCACGCAGAGCGTGACGCACATCCTGCGCAGCAGCGATGGCGGCCAGACGTGGCTGAAGGCATCCGATTTGCCTTACTACTCCGCCGCGCCGTGGACGCATGGCGGTGCGCTGTATTTGTTCGTGAACAAGGGCGGCACGAAGGTGCGCAATGACGACCTGCTGCTGCTCAAGAGCACCGATGGCGGCAAAACGTGGTCGGAGCCGGTGACGCTTTTCACCGGGCACTTCTGGAACTGCCACACGGGCATGGTGCAGCGCAACAACAAGCTCTACTGGGCCACGGACGATCTCGCGCTCGGCAACAAACGCGGGCCGCGCGTCATCGCGGGTGATTTGTCCGGCGAGGTGATGCATCCGAGCGCGTGGCGATTGTCCGAGCCGGTGCCCTTTCCCGGCGTGCCGGAGGCGATGACGAATCCGCAGTATGAAAAGCTCAGCAGTCAGTATCTGGAGCCGAACGTGATCGATGTGCGCGGCAGGCTGCGCGTGTTGATGACCGTGAAGCCGAAGCGGCAGTCCACCGCTGGCATGTGCGCCGTGCTCGACTTTGAGGACAAGGGTGGGCCGATCGATTTGAAGTTCACGCAGTTTCATCCGATGCCCGGCGGGCAGTTGAAGTTCTGCGTGATCTGGGACGAGCAGACGAAGCTGTTCTGGGCCACGGCGAATCTCGTCGTCGATGGCCAGGGTGCATTCGACTGGTTCCGCGACGGCGAAAAGCGCGGCAACGTGCGCTACGCCAGCGGCCTCGGCGGCAATGACCGTCGCTTTCTCATGCTGCAATACAGCGTCGATGGCCTGAACTGGTTCCAGGCCGGCTGCGTGGCGCAGGCGGGCAAAATCTCGCAGTCCTTCATGTATGCGCGTCCCGTGATTGACGGCGACGACCTCGCCATCATCGCCCGCAGCAGCATCCACGCGCCAAACCAGCACGACGCCGATCACGCGACGTTTCATCGCGTGAAAAACTTCCGCAGCCTCGCGCTGAAACTCGTGCCTGAACCCGAGGAGTAACCTTTCCTGCATGAAGACTTTGTTTGCCGTTCTGATGGTAGCCTTTGCCTCGTCGGCTCGTGCCGAAAAGGTCGAGGCCGATCTCTGCATCTATGAAGCCACGCCCGGCGGCATTGCGATGGCGGTGCGTGCGGCGAGGGAAGGCTTGTCAGTCGTGCTGGTGAATCACAATGATCATCTTGGCGGCATTCTTTCGAACGGGCTCGGCGTTTGGGACACGCTGTGGGAGGGAAAACGGGCGCCGATCTATGATGAGGCTCGGCAGGCGATCTTCGATCACTACCGCACGACCTATGGCGAGAAGTCGCCGCAGTATCGCGATGCACTGCCAGGCAAGAGCGGGCACACAAACGGGAAGTTTGAGCCGAAAGTGGCGGAGATGGTCTTGACGAACTTGGTGAAGAAGGAGCCGCGCATCCGCTTGATCACGAATCGGGTGATCAGCGCGGTGAAGCGTGACGGGGTGTTGATTCGATCCGCGAGCTTCATGAGTCTGTGGGATGACGTGGAAGCCATCGAGGTGCAGGCCAAGGTCTTCGCGGATTGCAGCTACGAGGGTGATCTGGCGGCGCTGGCGAAGGTGCCGTATCGGGTCGGGCGGGAGGCACGCGGGGAGTTCAACGAGCCTCATGCGGGCGTGATTTTCATGTCGCCGGTCAAATCGGCACCCACGGCCGAGATGGCACGCGCGGCGGAACTGCATCACCAGCTCAAGTTGCGGAAGTTCAGCGGCTTTCAGTGCATCAAACAACCGCAAAGCACGGGCAAGGCGGATGGCAGTGTGCAGGCCTTCAACTACCGCACGATCCTCAGCTCTGATCCCGCGAACCGGCTGCCGGTGGAGAAACCGGCGAACTACGATCCCGAGAAGCTCAAGCTGCTCGAGCATGGCTCCATCGTGTCGCCGATCCCGAATTCGAAACGCGGTTGGAACCGTCCGCAGATCGTCGGGATGCAAACCGAGTATGTCGAGGCTGACTGGACCGGGCGGCAGAAGATCATGGATGCGTTTTGGAACACGACGATGGCCCTGCTCTACTTTTTGCAGAACGATCCCAGCGTCGATCCCGCGCGGCAGAAGTCGTGGCGGGAGTTTGGACTCGCGAAGGACGAGTTCGCCGACAACGGACATCGTCCGCACGAGTTTTATGTGCGCGAAGCGCGGCGCACCACTGGGCGATACATCTTCACCCAGCATGACGCGATGCTCGCGGAAGGCCTGGAGCGTGCGCCCGTGCATGCGGACAGCATCGGCGTGACCGAGTGGTATCTCGACACTCACGCCTGCACCCCGCGCCGCATCGAAGGAGCGCTTGAGGAGGGCAAGATGATGCTTGATGTCGAGACCTTCCCCGGACAGGTGCCGTATCGCGCCATCCTGCCTCAGGGCGTGGACAATCTCCTCGTGCCGGTGTGCCTGAGCAGCACGCACGTCGCGTGGGGCACGATCCGGCTGGAGCCGACATGGATGAGCCTCTGCGAATCCGCCGGCCACGCCGCCGCGATGGCCGTTCAGCAGCGAATCGCGCCCGCACAGATCGATTCGGATGCATTGCAGCGCAAACTGGCCGCGAGTCATGTCATGCTGAGCTTTTTCAACGATGTGGATGTCGCTTCCAATGATTCGCGAGTGGCACCGGCTCAGTATTTTGCCACGAAGGGCTTCTTTGCCGATTACGACGCGAAACTCGACGATCCGCTGACCGAGGCCGTGAAGACCGTGTGGCAGCAAAGCTTCGATGATCCGCAAAAACGCGCCGAAGCCGTCGCGAAGGCCGAAACGGCCAGTTCAACGCCCACAGGCCAGACGCGTGGTGAAGTGTTGTGGGCGATGTTTGAGAGCTTGATGAAGCATTGAGCTGCCTCGCGGCGTTCACGCGGTTGTCATGCGCACTTTTTGCCTGTTTTTCACCTCGTCATTCGTCCTTCTGGTTTCGTCATTCGCGGCGGAGTCGCGTCCGAACATCCTTTTCGCCATCGCGGACGACTGGGGGCCGCATGCGAGTGCTTACGGCACGCCGTGGGTGAAGACGCCGGCGTTTGATCGCGTGGCGAAGGACGGGCTGCTTTTCAAACAGGCCTACACGCCGAATGCGAAGTGCGCTCCATCACGAGCGTGCATCCTCACGGGACGCAATTCGTGGCAGCTCAAGGAGGCGGCAAATCACATCTGCTACTTCCCGCCGGAGTTCAAAGGCTGGGGCGAGGCGCTGGCGGAGAAGGGCTGGAATGTCGGTCACACGACGAAAGGCTGGGGTCCCGGCTCAGCGAAGGATGTGAATGGCAAACCGCGTGAGATGACGGGCAAAGCCTGGAACAAGAAGAAGCTCCAACCGCCCACCGAAGAGATCAGCAACTGCGACTACGCGGCGAATTTCACTGATTTCCTCGATGCTGCGCCAGCGGACAAGCCGTGGTGCTTCTGGTATGGCGCGATCGAGCCGCATCGCGGCTATGAGTTCGGCAGTGGTGTCAAAAAGGGTGGCAAGAAGCTCAGCGACATCGACCACGTGCCTGCTTACTGGCCGGACAATGAGGTGATCCGCAATGACATGCTCGACTACGCCTTTGAGGTGGAGCATTTCGACACGCAGCTCGGCCGCATGCTGGCAGAACTCGAAAAACGCGGCCAGTTGGACAACACGCTCGTCGTCGTCACCGCGGATCACGGCATGCCTTTCCCACGCAGCAAGGGCAACGCGAACGTGCAGGCGAACCATGTGCCGTTTGCCGTGATGTGGAAAAAGGGCATCACCGCGCCGGGTCGCGTGATCGAGGACTTTGTGAGCTTCATTGACCTCGCGCCGACCTTTGTCGAGGTGGCGGGCCTGAAGTGGAGCGACACAGGCATGGCGGAGTCGCCGGGGCGCAGTTTGACCGATTTGTTCGCGAACGCGCCGAAGCACACACGTGATCATGTGCTGCTGGGCAAGGAGCGCACGGACATCGGCCGGCCGAATGACTGGGGCTATCCGATCCGTGCCTTGGTGACGAAAGACAACGTGTTGATCGAGAACTTTGAGCCCTCACGCTGGCCGGGCGGCAATCCAGAGACCGGCTACATGGACTGCGATGCCGGCGCGACGAAGACTTTCATCATCGACGCGCACCGCAAGAACCCGAACGACCCGTTCTGGCAGCTTTGCTTTGGCCTGCGGCCCGGTTTGGAGTTCTACGATTTGAAGAGCGATCCTGATTTCGTGAAGAACCAGCCCGCTGATCCACGCGTGGCCGCCTTGAAGGAACAACTGCACGCCGAGCTGAAGGCGCAGGGAGATCCGCGCATGGACGGCAAGGGCGACATCTTCGACAAATATGAGCACGCCTCGAAGGCAAACGTGGGCTTCTACGAGAAATTCATGCGCGGCGAGCCCCTGAAGGCGAACTGGATCAACCAGACTGACATCGAACCGCGGCCGGTGCTGCCTTGAGGCGGATTTGCTGCTCGCCACGGCCCGCTGAAGCGGTTAAACATGACGCATGGCCACTCCACACGACCGTGCGCACACCATCGCTGTTTTCTGCGACTTTGAAAACCTCGCCATCGGGGTGCGGGAGGCGAAGTATGACAAGTTTGACATGACCAAGGTGCTGGAGCGGCTGCTGCTGAAGGGCAGCATCGTGGTGAAGAAGGCCTACTGTGACTGGGATCGCTACAAGGGCTTCAAGGCCACGATGCATGAGGCGGCTTTCGAGATGATCGACATCCCGCATGTGAGCAAGAGCGGCAAGAACTCCGCGGACATCCGCATGGTCGTGGACGCGCTCGATCTTTGCTACATGAAGGGGCACGTCGATACCTTTGCCATCGTGAGCGGCGATTCTGACTTCTCACCGCTGGTGAGCAAGCTGCGGGAGAACAACAAGATCGTGATCGGCGTGGGTGTGAAGCAGAGCACGAGCGGCCTTTTCATCGGGAACTGTGACGAGTTCATCTTTTACGATGACCTGGTGCGTGACGAGGAGAAGGCGAAGGTGCGTGCCACGCAGGCCAAACAGGCCGCGCCGAAGCCGGCGCCGCAGGACAAGAAGCAGCCCGACAAGCCTGCTGGTGATCCGGAGGAGGCCATCCGGCTCGTGATGGAGACCATCGATGCCTTGCTCGCCCGTGGAGACAAGGACGCGGTGTGGGCCAGCCATGTGAAGCAGGCCATCCGCCGCCTGCAGCCGCAGTTTGAGGAGCGCTTTTACGGCTTCCGCAGCTTCAGCGCCCTGCTGGAGGCCGTGCAGGAGCACGATCTCGTTCGCCTGGAAAAGAAGGGCGAGGGTGGCTACCTCATCCGTGCCGTGACCGCAGGCGAGGTGTGAGTCATTTGGCCGTGAAAAGCTCTGCGGATGCTTTGGCGGTTTTTGGCTCACCGAAGGTCATGGTGAGGGTGGAGCCGTCGCCTTGGATGATGCGGAGGAGGTAGAGGCGTTTGCCGCCGGGCTCGATTTGCATGTCGATCTGCTTGAGATGCTTTTTCACGAGCAGCGGCCGCGGGACGAGAGTGATGGTGGCAAATTTGACCTCCTGCTGGGTGACTTTGACGGTGAAATTCTCGGTGAGGGAGGCGGTGTCCATCTCGCGACCGTTCAGGAAGCGCAGCCAGGCACGGGCGCGACGGTCGTCGGGGTTCAGCGTCTGCCAGGCGGCGTCTTTGCCCTCTTTGAGGAGGGCGGTCTCGCCATTGAAAAGGAGGGTGGTGGTCGGTGGTGTACCGAGTTCCCAGCGGAAGCGACCGTCCTGCATTCTCCAAAAGCGGCCTTCGCTCTTCGCGGGCTCCTTCAGCACCGGCGTGGTGCGTGTCTGCTGGAAGGTCACCTGGATGTCGCCCACGTTTTTTTGATCCGCCGCCCATTTTTCAAACACCGGCGGCAGTCCCTGCGCCGCGCAGGAGAGCGTGAGAAGGCAGAGCGAGAGGGCGAGGCGGATCATGCGGCGTGGGGTGTTGGAGTCGTGGAGTGATGGAGTGATGTTCAGAGCCAATCAACACTCCGTTGCTCCAACACTCCACTACTCCCCTTTCAAGTAAGCGATGAGATCCGCCATCTGCTGCGGGGTGATGGCGGCTTCGAGGCCTTCGGGCATCAGGGAGATTCCTGGGCTGGTGAGGGATTTGATCTCGCTGCGCAGGACGGTGTCCGTGCCGCCATCGGCGCGTTTGAGGGTGAGATTGCCGGCGGTCTCGCTGGTGATGAGACCGCTGAGGGTGCGACCGTCATTCGTTTCGACGAGGTAGAGCGCGAAATTCGGCGAGACCTCGCGATTTGGGTCGAGGATGTTCGTGACAAGCTGCTCGGCGGTCCACGCCTTGATCGTGCCGAGGTGCGGACCGACATCGTTGCCCTTGTCCGCGAACTTGTGGCAGACCATGCAGGCCGTTTCATAGATTTTGGCTCCGCGGGTGGCGTCTCCCGTGATGCGGGCACTCTTGCCCGCAACCACGCTCTCATTGCGGGCAGGAGTGCCCGGATCACTTCCCAGCATGGCCGTCAGATATCTCTCGATGACCTCCTTCCGGTTCGACGACGAGCCGTCGCCGATGAGCTTCGCGATGCGTTCCGCCAGCGCAGGCGTTTTCTGCCGTCCAAGCGTTGCCTTCGCGGCGACGCTGAGCTGCGCGGGCGTGATCTTCTTCGCCTCGATGGCATCCAGCAGCTTCGCGATGCGGTCCGTGCGGGAGAGTAGGATCGTGGTGGCCTTGTCGCGAAGTGTGGGTGTCATTTTCGGCCACGCATCGATCAGCATGTCCGCGACGGCGGGCTCGCGGTAACTGCCGACGGCTTCGAGGGCGGCGATTTGGAGGTCTTGAGGCTCTGAGGGCATCAACAGCCGACGGATGACTTCGAATGCCTTTTCAGCAGGTGAGAAGGACGTGACGACTGGAAGTGCGAGAATTTTCTCTTCGGCTGATTTTGAACCGCTCATGCTTCCAATCGCGTGAGTGCCGATCTCCTGAAGTCGCGTGTTGGTGGTTTCGTTGGACGACACCGTGGCCAATGAAATCGACAATCGGGTCGTGTGTGCGAGCATCGCCTTGAGCATGCGAGATCTCAGGTCGGACGGAAATTCAGCTTTGCTCAACGCGGTCACGATCACAGCCAGCTTGGATTTATCGCCTTTGGCAGCAACCAGCCCTGCAAGCTGTGGAACCAAAGTGCCGCCTTTTGCGAACTCCAAACTCCGCCCGTCAAAAAGCCAGGGCACGAGCAGGTTATCCGCCCGATCAGCAGCGATGCATAGAACCATGGTTTGCAACCAAGGGTCTGCATTCACTCTGCTCCCGACACTTCTCGTGGCCTCGCTCCAAAATGCACCTCCTGCTCCATTTTCGACCGTAGTGGTCAGATCCCGCATGGAGAAGAGAGCTTTGATCGCGACGCGGTTTTCTGCATGGGCGGCCAATCGAGCGAACGGAATTTTTGAAGTGTCTTGCCTGAGATCACCCGCCCATTTCAATGTTGGAACAAACGGCTCATAGAGTTCAGCCGCCGCTTCAGCAACCGGGCCATTCAGTGGACGAGCAGCCACATCCAAAATCTCCGTGTTCAGCGCTGACAATGACGACAAAACACGAAGTGCGCATACTTTCCCCTGTTCCGTCTTCCCGCTCTTCACCAGCTCCCGCAGCGGCTCCACCGCCGTTTTGTCCTGACGCTCAAACAGCAAGCGCTGCGCGGTTTCGCGATGCCAGGCGTTCGGGTGATCGAGGAGGGCGACGAGGTCGTTCGTGCTCGCGGCGCTGAGCTTGGGAGTGTGGTGCAGGCCTCTGGCCTGCGATGAAGCAGCCGAGACGGCTGCACCACTTTTCGGCGCTAAGCGCCAAATGCGGCCTTTGTTTTTGCCGCGCAGCAGATCGACGGCGGCGTGGATGTCGTCGGGGATGCTCCAGGGGTGCTCGATGACCTCGCGGTACATGTCGCAGACGTGGAGGCAGCCGTCGGGGGCATTCACGAAATTCACGGGGCGGAACCAGAGGTCGTCGCTGGTGCAGAAGTTCTTGGTTCCATCGACCTGCACGGCTTTGAAGGTGACGCCGTCGGGAACGAGCTTCATGCGGTAGAACAAGTTTCCGGCCACATCGGCGACGAAGGCGAAGTCGCGATACTCTTTCGGATACGCATCGCCGCGATAGACGGTGATGCCACTGGAGGAGGTGACGACGCCAGCGCCGACGAGCTCGCTTTTCGGCAGGTGGCTGCCTTCCTGCACCCAGCGCTTCGCACGGAACTCGCGCCAGGGCTCGGCGGGGCTGGTGCGATAGACGGGGAGCTGGTCGCCGGCCTCGGCGCAGTCGTTGAGGGCGCTGGGGACGACGAGATACGGATTCCGCGCGAGGTAGCGATACGGCAGGACGACATGCTGGCAGGGATTGCGGATGTTGCAGAGGAAGCGGTTGCCCCAATCGTCGAAGGTCTGGCCAAAACGTGCGCCGCCGCTTTCGAGGCGCACATCGCCGGTGCTGGGATCGAAGGAGAAGTCGTTTCGCTTGATGGGGAGCGGTTTGAAGTCGCTTGGAATCGGCATGACGCTCTCGCTGCCGGGCACTCGCTGGATTTCGCCGCCGTTGCTGCCACCCGCGATGTAGATGCGATGGTCGAGGCCCCAGATGGGGTTGTTCATCACGGCCTGCACGTTGAGCTTTTTGAAGCCGGTGAAGACTTTTTGCCGCACATCGGCCACGCCGTCGTCATTCGTGTCCTTCAGATACCAAACGTCCGGCGTGGCGGTGACAAAGATGCCGCCCTTCCAGCAAGCGGCACCGGTGGGCCACGAAAGGCCCTCAGCGAAGACGGTGGCTTTGTCGAAGGTGCCGTCGCCATCGGTGTCGGTGAGCAGGCGCACTTTGCCGATGTGGGCATCAGTGGGGTTTTCCTGGCTGGGCTTGTGCGCGGCTTTGTCGGTGTAGGGGTAGTCGTTCATCTCGCACACGTAGGCGCGGCCATCGGCATCGTAGGTGATGGCGACGGGATCGGTGACGAGCGGCTCCGCGGCGATGAGCTGCATCTCGAAGCCGTCGAGCACATGGAAGGTCTTCGCGGCATCTTTGGGTTCCACGGGAGGCGTGGAGGGGAAATCGAGGGCGAGGGATAAGCTCGCGGAAAACAGCCAAAGGCCAGTTTGGAAACGAAGGAGCAGGCGCATGAGTTTAAACCGCTGATTAGACGCTAATTTGACGCTGATGGTGGGGTTCTTATCAGCGTCCCGTCAGCGTCATATTAGCGGTTTGATGCTGGATTCTTGCATCCACGCCTCTCCGCGCCACACTGGCGGCCCTTTTCCCAACTGCCATGCCCAAGAAAGCCGCCTCCAACCAATCCCTCCATCGCAAACACAGCGCCATCGTCGTCGATGGACCGGAACGTGCCGCCAGCCGTGCGATGCTGCACGCCGTGGGCTTCAAGCGGGAGGACTTCAAGAAGTCGCAGATCGGCATCGCCAGCACCTGGAGCATGGTGACGCCGTGCAACATGCACATCGACCGCCTCGCCAAAGAATCTGCGAAGGGCGTGGATGCGGCGGGTGGCAAAAGCGTGATCTTCAACACCATCACCATCTCCGACGGCATCAGCATGGGCACCGAGGGCATGAAATACTCGCTCGTCTCGCGTGAGGTGATCGCGGACAGCATCGAAACCGTCGTCGGCTGCGAAGGCTTGGACGGCTTTGTGGCCATCGGCGGTTGTGACAAAAACATGCCGGGCTGCCTCATGGCGATGGCACGCATGAACCGCCCCAGCGTCTTTGTTTACGGCGGCACCATTCTTCCCGGCTGTGTCGGCGCGGAGAAGAAGGACGCGGACATTGTCACGGTCTTCGAAGCTGTCGGCAAGCATGCGAACTGCCTCATCAGCGACAAGGAGCTGATCGACATCGAGCAGCACTCGATTCCCGGTGAAGGAAGCTGCGGCGGCATGTACACCGCGAACACCATGGCTTCTGCGATCGAAGCGCTCGGCATGAGCCTTCCCAACTCCGGCGCTCAAGCCGCTGTCTCGAACGAAAAGCTCATCGACTGCTTCGACGCGGGCGCGGCGGTGATGAACATGATCAAGCGCGGCATCACCCCGCGTGACATCATGACGAAGGAGGCCTTTGAAAACGCCATCACGCTCATCATCACGCTCGGCGGCAGCACGAACGCCGTTTTGCACCTCATCGCCATGGCGCACAGCGCGGGCGTGAAGCTCGGCATCGAGGATTTCGTCCGCATTGGCAAAAAAACGCCGGTGCTGGCCGATGTGAAGCCGAGCGGCAAATACTTCATGAACGACCTCGTGAAGATCGGCGGCACCGTCCCGCTGATCCGCATCCTGGTGAACGAAGGCCTCATGCATGGCGACTGCCTCACCGTCACCGGCAAGACGATGAAGGAGAACATGAAAAACTCCAAGATCGTGTGGCCGAAGGACCAGCAGATCGTCCGCCCGCTCTCCAACCCGATCAAGAAAGACAGCCACCTCGTCATCTTCAAAGGCAACCTCTGCCCCGAAGGCGCGGTGGGCAAGATTTCCGGCAAGGAAGGCCTCAGCTTCAGCGGCAAGGCCATCGTCTTCGAGAGCGAAGAAACCGCTCTGCAGGCCATTTTAAACGACAAAGTCAAAAAAGGCCATGTCATCGTCGTGCGCATGGAAGGCCCCAAAGGCGGACCCGGCATGCGTGAGATGCTTTCGCCGACCTCCGCCATCATGGGCAAGGGTTTGGGCAAAGATGTGGCCTTCATCACCGATGGACGCTTCAGCGGCGGCAGCCACGGCTTCGTCGTCGGCCACGTCACGCCTGAGGCCTTCGTCGGCGGCCCGATCGCCGTCATCAAGAATGGCGACCCGATCACCATCGACGCGGAAAAGCGCAGCATCACGCTGGGCATCCCCGCGAAGGAACTCAAAGCCCGTCTCGCGAAATGGAAGCAGCCGAAGCCCCGCTACACGCGTGGTGTGCTGGCGAAATATGCCAAGCTCACCAGTGACGCCAGCCACGGCGCTGTGACGGATTTGGGGCTGTGAGCCTCCGGCGCAAGCCAAGCTCTGAGAATGCCCTTGCTTGACCAGCCCCAGTGATGGCATCTTAGCTGCTGTCGGAGGTTGTTTACCCTCAGCCACCTCCCCCTTGGTCATGCGCCTCTCCTCCCCCCATCGCCCTCACGGCCGTCACGTCGCTGGAAACAGCCTCGTGCCGATTTTGATCATCGTCGCCGCGTTGGGCATCAGCGCGGCCATCTTCTTCCTGTTCACCAAAAAGAAGATGGAGGCCGGCAAAGCCGCTGAAATGGCCGAGGCATCCGCCAAGGCCGGTGAAGAGCCCGCGAAAGATGCTGCCGCCACTCCCGCGAAGGCTGGCGACAAACCCGCCGCCGCAGGCGCCACGGCCTCGACCGCTCCGGCGATGCCTTCGGCGACGACGCCAACAACCGCTCCCGCCCCGGCACCTGCTTCATTCGGCTTTGCCCGACCGCTCGACCTCGGCAAGCAGATGGCGCGAAGCCTCGCCGCGGGCGATTTCGCCACCGCGGGCAAGCTGGCCGCCGCCGCCGATCCGGCGCAGGCCGCGATGGCGACGCAGTTGATGCAGAAACTGGCCGAAATGGGCCTCAAGCCCGGCACGGAGAACCAGGTGGAGCTGCTAGGTCTCGTGGAGAATCGCACCCGCATCGCCGTGCCGCTGACGAAGCCCGGCAGCAGCGAGCCGATCCGCCTCCTGCTCGACATCGAGCGTGACGAGCGCATGGGCTGGAAAGTCTCCAAGGTTACTGTGCCGAAGGAAGCCAGTGCCGCTCTCGCCACCATCCCCCCGCCTGCCGCACCGGCGATGGCCGCGGGCACGCCGAAAGATGGCGCACCGCCCGTGCCAGCTCCGCCGACCGGCTCTCCATCCACCGCTCCTGCGATGGTGGCGAAGGCTCTTTTTGCCGTCGAGGAGACGCAGGACGCGCTGAGCTTTGCCAGCGACTTCGTGCGGCTGCTGCTGGAGCACGATTTCGCCTCCGCGCGGAAGTATGTGGACGAGAAAAAGGTGCCCGTGGAGCGTCTCGTGGGTCTTTGCATCGTGTTTGAGGAAGGCCAGTATCGCCTGAAGCCCAGCAAGCCGCTCATCGTCACCGTGGCCAATCCCGAAGTCTCGTGGGTCATCGCCCAGGTGGAGTCCGAATCGCTACAGCAGAGCACGGAATTCGGCCTCGAGCTGAAGCGCGAGAGCGTCTCCAGCCCGTGGAAGGTCGGCGGCGTGAACCTCTCGCAGATCCTCGGCTCCTTCGCCCAGAGCGCGAACAAGCTCGGCATCCCTTACACGCCCATCGTGCAGAACCCGAAGGGCGGCGAGTCCCTCGCGCTCTACTTTGAATACGATCAGGCGCAGCTTCATCCACGGGCGCAAAAGCAGCTCGAAGTTGTCGCTGGCATGCTGAAGGCCGATCCGGCCAAAAAACTGCGCATCACCGGCCACACCGATGCCCGCGGTGATGACACCTACAATGTGCGCCTCTCGCAAAGCCGCGCCGAATCCGTGAAGCAGCAACTCGTGGCTCTCGGCGTGCCCGCGGATCAGGTGGAGACCACCGGCCTCGGCAAGGCACAGCCGCTCGGCCCCAACCAGAAGGCGGATGGCTCTGACGATCCCGCCGGCCGCTCCCGCAACCGCCGTGCGGAGATCTTCCTCGACTTCTGATCCGCCCCACATGCCCGGCCCGCTGCTCATCCGTCACGAAGGCCACACGCCACGCGAACGCAGCACCTGCGGCTGGCGTGATCGTCTCATCAGCCGCGAGGACGCGGAGCTGAATCCCGCCGCGTGGGCGCATGCGGTGGACATTGACGGAGCGAAGCTGCACTACCACAAGCGCTCCACGGAGCTCTACTACGTGCTCGAGGGCGGCGGCAGCGTCGTGCTCGATGGCGTGGAGCAGCCGGTGAGCAAGGGCTCGCTCGTTCACATCCCGCCCGGCGTCGTGCACGGCGCACGCGGGCAGATGCGCGTGCTCGTCGTCGGCATCCCGGACATCGCCGAGGATGATTACTTTGAGGTCGGCGAGGCCTGACGCAGGCTCTCTCGCAGCCGGCGCACGGCTTCCGCATTCGAGCCAAAGGCAAACTGCTCCAGCGGCACCTCATCGAGCGGCATCGGCATCCACTCCATGACCTCGGCGGGATCAACTTGGAGCCCGTCAAAGCACTCCACCCTCGCCACGAAGAACAGATCGATCGTCGGCCACACAAAGCCCTGGAATGGGTAGTGGTTGTTCAGCGAAACAAAGTAGCGAAAGGCACCCGGCAGGAGATTCAGGCCTGTTTCCTCGCGTGTCTCGCGAGCGGCACCTTCTTCACCGGTTTCATCCGGCTCGATCACACCGCCGGGCAAGCCCAGCTTCCCCAATCCGGGCTCGTGAGCACGGCGGATCACCAGCAGCCGCTCCTGCGCATCGAGGATGATGGCCACCGCGGCGGGGATCGGCGTGATGAAGTGGCGGTAGCCGCAGCGCTCGCAGCGGAATTCGCGCTCGTTCACGGGTTTCGGCTCCGGAAAACCGCAGTTGGTGCAGAAGAGGTAGGGTTTGGGCATCAGCGGGCGCATCAGACCGCGAGATTCCTCGTTGGCGAGCGTGTATTTCATGCTCATTCTGCCCTCCTGATGAATGCTCCTTTGCTGCAAACCTGGCTCCGCCTTTCCGATGGGCGGCAGCATGCCCTCACGGGCACCTGCAGCATCGGCCGGCACCCCACGAACACGCTACAGCTCTCCAGCAGCGAGGTCTCCCGCCGCCACGCCATCATCCAGGCCCAGGGCGAGGCGGAATTTTGGATCGTCGATCTCGGCAGCGCGAACGGCACCTACGTGAACGGCCGCCGCCTCTCCCAGGCCGTGCGCCTGCGGAATGGCGATGTCATCCGCATCGCCGATGCGGAGCTCGAATTCGCCACGGAGATCCTCAGCGCCATGCATCCGGGCAGCAAGGCCGTCATGGCCTCCACCATGATCCGCATCGAGCAAGCCGAGTGCTGGCTCATGGTCGCGGACATCGAGGGCTCCACAAAGCTCGCGCAGGTCACCGCGCCGGAAAAATACCCGCGCCTCACCGGCACGTGGTTCAAAGAGTGCCGTCAGATCATCGACGACTGCGGCGGCCACATGTCGAAATACCTCGGCGATGGCTTCTTCTGCTACTGGGAAGGCGGCGCGGACAGCCACATCCGCGTGCGTCAGGCCATCGCAAAGCTCCGGGAGGCCCAGACGACCTCCACCCTGCCCTTCCGCGTCGTTTTACACCATGGCAGCACCGTGCTCGGCAGCGTGCCCACCATGAGCGAGCTGAACCTCCACGGCCCGGAGGTGAACTTCGTCTTCCGCATCGAGAAAATCGCCGCCACGCTCGGTCAGCGCATGATGTTCTCCGAAAAGGCCATGCATCAGCTCCGGGCCGAAAACGAGGTCATCCTCGCCGGCGAGAGCCCCGTGGACGGCTTCTCCGGCGCCTTCAAGTTCTACGCTCCCACGCCGGGACGCTGAGGCGCAGAGAGCGTAGAGCTGAGAGCAGAGGTCAAAGAGCCACGAAGAGGCCTGAGCACGTCGTTGAACGACCCGACACTCCCGGCTCTCCGCTCGACGCTGCTCTTGCGTGCCAGTCATTTCCCCCCATCTTCGCGCCCCTTTTATGCCCGAACTCGAAAAGACCTACACGCCAGCCGACGTCGAAGCCCGCTGGTATCAGCGCTGGCTCGACGACAAATGCTTTGAAGCCGATCCCGCCCGCGTGAGCGAGAAGCGCCCGGCTTACTCCATCGTCATCCCGCCGCCGAACGTCACGGGCATCCTCACGCTCGGTCATGTGCTGAACAACACCATCCAGGACATCCTCGCCCGCCGCGCCCGCATGCTGGGGAAGGAAGTGCTCTGGCTGCCTGGCACCGACCACGCCGGCATCGCCACGCAAAACGTCGTCGAGAAGACGCTGAAAAAGCAGGGCGTCATCAAGCACCGCGACGATTTGGGCCGCGAGGGCCTCGTGGCGAAGATCTGGGAGTGGAAGGAAAAGCACGGCGGCATCATCATCGAGCAGCTCAAGAAACTCGGCGCCTCCTGCGACTGGAGCCGCGAGCGCTTCACCTTTGACGACGACTACAACGCCTGCGTCATGCGCGTGTTCGTCGATCTCTACAAAAAGGGCCTCATCTACCGTGGCAAGCGCATGGTGAACTGGTGCCCCTCCTCCCTCACCGCGCTCAGCGATGAGGAGGTCGTCATGAAAACTCAAAATTCATGGCTATACAGCTTCTCTGTTCCTGTGGTTGAAGCGAACGGCGATCACATTTGGAAGCTCGGCGATAATGGGCTCGAAAACGCTGTTTTCCTGACAATATCGACTACTCGCCCTGAAACGATTCCAGGAGACGTGGCGATAGCAGTCAATCCGAACGACGAGCGCTATCGCGAGTACATCGGCAAGTTTGCAGTCAGGCCATTGCCGAGAGAGTTGCCAATCGAGCAGAAACTAATCCCCATCATCGGAGACGAGCATGTCGATGCATCGTTTGGCACGGGAGTGCTGAAAATTACCCCATGGCACGATAAAGCCGACTACGAGATAGCTCTTCGTCACAATTTACCATGTGATCGCGAAGTAATTGGCCCAGACGGGAAAATGACTGTCCTAGCTGGTGAACTAGCAGGGTTGGATCGTCGCGAGGCGCGGCAGACTGCAATGGGATTATTACTCGAGGTTGTGAAGTCTGGCGGTGGTAATTGGGGAATGAAAACTTACGAGCACAGTGAACCCGTGCAGAAGCCATACGAGAATAACGTCGGCTTTTCTGAACGAGCCGACGTGGAGATCGAACCTCGCCTCAGTGAACAATGGTTCATGCGGTATCCAAGTGTAAAAGCCAGCCAGGATGTCGTCACCAGCGGTGAGATGAAATTCCACCCCGACCGCTGGGCGAAGGTCTATGACCACTGGATGACTGGCCTCCAGGATTGGTGCATCAGTCGCCAGGTCTGGTGGGGGCATCGGATTCCTGTGTGGAGCATTAAAGTTCCTGCCGGTTCAGATGTGTCGCTAATGCACCCAACTGTGAAAAAGGTCGCTGAATCGACACCAGACACACTAGAAGTGAAACCAACCGTGATTTCGCTAACAGGATTGACCGGTCATGAAACGGCAATTCATCAGCAAGCGCCTGATTTTGAGAATTGGCTGCTGATAGCGGCTACTGATTCAGATTTGGAGGCAAAAGAACTCGAAGCAGCAGGCTTCACCCAAGACCCCGACGTCCTCGACACCTGGTTCAGCTCCTGGCTGTGGCCCTTCGCCACGATGGGATGGCCGGAGAAGACCTCCACGTTGAAGGCTTTTTACCCCACGACCGATCTCGTCACGGGGCCGGACATCATCTTCTTCTGGGTCGCCCGCATGATCATGGCGGGCTTCGAGTGGATGGGCGAGCTGCCGTTCAAGAACGTCTATTTCACCGGCATCATCCGCGACAAGCAGGGCCGCAAAATGTCCAAATCGCTCGGCAATTCGCCCGATCCGCTGGAGCTCATCGCCAGCTACAGCGCCGATGCGTTGCGCTTCGGCATCATGCGCAGCGCCCCGCTGGGCCAAGACATCTGCTTCGACGAAAAGAACGTCGAGCTGGGCCGCAACTTCTGCACCAAGCTCTGGAACGCCGCCCGCTTCCGCCAGATGCAAGGAGGCGAGGTCGAGACCGATATCAGCGCCGCCCTGCTCAGCAGCGACGACAAATGGATCCTCCTGCGCCTCAACACCGCTATCGCCGAGGTCAGCACCGCTTTGGAAGAATATCGCTTCAGCGACGCCACCGCCACGCTCTACCGCTTCTTCTGGAGCGAGTATTGCGACTGGTACATCGAGGCCAGCAAAGCCGTGCTGCAAGGCAGCGACGAGAAGCGCAAAGCCAACACCCTCGCCGTCATCGACTTCGTGCTCGGGCACACGCTGCGACTTTTCCATCCCTTCATGCCCTTCATCACCGAAGAGCTGTGGCACGGCATGGGCTTCAACGCGGACCTTCCCGAAAACCAAGGCGGCAAGAGCATCATGTTCGCCATTTGGCCGAAACCGCTCGATGCGGACGAACTCGCCCACTTCGGCATCCTTCCCGAAGACGAGCAGGCCGCGAACGACAAGTACAAGGCCGTCGAGCTTGGTCGCGGATTGAAGAGCACCTTCAACATCAACAAGAAGGTGCGTTTCGTGCTCAAACCGGCCTCCGAGCTGCCTGCGCACGAAATCGAGGTTCTACGCATCCTTCTCAATGCCGAGCCTCTGGAGGTCGATGCGGCCTTCCAGCCGAAAAAAGGCACTCCAGCGGCACTCACGCCTCTTGGCGAGCTTTTCCTGCCTCTCGATGGCCTCATCGATGTCGAAGCGGAACGCGCCCGCGTCGGCAAAGAAGTGTCCAAAGTCGAATCCGAGCTCGAAAAAGTCACCGCCAAGCTCGCCGACACGAACTTCACCTCCAAAGTCCCGCAGAAGGTGCTCGACGAGCATCAGCAGCGGAAGACCGACTGGGAAGAGAAGCTCGCGAAGCTCAAAGTGATGCTTGAAGCGCTCGGCTGATCGATTTCGATCCGGCGAAGCAAAGTAGCCATCTTGCTCCGCAAGATGAGCTCAAGGCTTTCGCACGCACTTTTGACGTTCGAACCTCATCCAGCTCTCCGTGCCTCTCGCGGAGCGAGAGGAGTACTTTGCTTCGCGTGATGCCCGTCGTGGGTCTTCACGCTCGCCCAGCGATCTGCTCCATCGCCCACACCGCGTGCTCGGCGATGAGCGGATGCGGATCATTGGCCGCTAGCTGAAGGGCCGGAAGGTCCTCCGCGGTGCCGGTATTGCCGAGAGCGACGCAGACGTTCCGCAGGAAGGCGTGGCGTTTGATGCGCTTGATGGGCGATTTGGCGAAAAGGGCGCGGAAGTCGTCTTCGGTGAGTGAAAGGAAATCGCGCAGGTTTTTTGAGAAGACGCTCTGGCGGGCTTGGAAGGCGGCTTCGTGGCTGGTTTGAGCAAAGCGATTCCACGGGCAGGCCTCGAGGCAGTCATCGCAGCCGTAGATGCGGTCGCCGATGGCCTTTCGGAACTCGAGGGGGATGCTGCCCTTGTGCTCGATGGTGAGATACGAGACGCAACGGCGGGCATCCATCGTGCGCGGGCCGGTGATGGCCTGCGTGGGGCAGGCATCGATGCAGCGCGTGCATTTCCCGCAGAGGTCGCGGGCAGGCTCATCGGGCGGCAGCTCGTGCGTGGTGAGCACTTCGGCGAGAAAGAACCACGTCCCGAGCTGGCGATGGATCTGCATCGTGCTTTTGCCCCCCCAGCCGAGCCCGGCCTCGCTGGCAAAATCACGCTCCAGCACCGGCCCGGTATCGACATAACGCCGCGTGGTGCCGCCGTGCGCGGTGAGGAAGTCCTCGAGGGCCTTCAGGCGCTTCTCGATGAGATCGTGGTAGTCGTCATTCCACGCGTAGCGGGCGATGCGGTAGTCGGTGACGGGCTTTTCGCCTTGGAAGTAGTTGGTAGCGAGCACGATGACGCTTTTGGCTCCTTCGAGCACGAGTCGTGGATCACTGCGTCGCTCGATGTTCTTGGCCATCCAGGCCATTTCGCCATGTTTGCCCTCGGCGATCCATTTCGCGTAAAGGTCGCGATGCGTCGCCGGTGCCGCCACCGCCACGCGGCAGTCATCAAAGCCCAGCTCACGTGCTTTCACACGGAGGGCATCTTTGAGTTCGGCGGGCGTCATGGACTGCATCCTTCTTTTGCGGCGGACGTTTCTCAATGCTCAATTTGAGATCACATGTCCCCCTGCCCGCATCTTCCGCCTCTCGACCGCGTGTACACGTCGGAGGACATCGCGGCGCTGGGCAAGGAGCGGGGGCGCAGGTTTGTCGAGACCTGCCTGAAGTATGCGCAGTGCCTGTGGTTGGATGGTTTTCCAGCGAAGAGCATCCTGCTCATCAATCGCGCCCTGTCCGTGCCGCGTGACGAGGTGGAGCCGCCGTATCGCGCGATCGCGTGGATGCTGCAAAACAGGCCTTCGGGGCGCTTCATCGGCAACCCGCGGCGGCATTGGCAGCATTACGCGACGCGGATGAATGAAGGGCACAAGGAGCTGCGCATCTGGCGAGCGTGGGCCTGCTGGTTCCTCGCGTGCCGTATCCTGCCAGAGGCGGAGTTTCCGGCGGATCTGGAGCAAATCCGCGAGGAAGGCGTAGTCGAGCCGACGCATGCGCAGATCGCTTCCAACCTGCCACCCGCAGATCTCGCGGCGTGGTCGGCGGTGCTCGACGAGCTGGGGCTGGCACCCGCCGCGACGCCCACCCTGCGCATCCGCCGCATCGCGGCCAACGAGCTGCCGGTGGTGCGCCGGTTGGCGCATGAGATCTGGTATGCATGCTATCCGGGCATCATTCCGGAGGGGCAGATCGACTACATGCTGAGCATCTGGTATGAACCTGGCGCGATGGCACGCGAGATGGAGACGCGAGATGTGTGGTTCGCCCTCATCGAGGCGGAAAATATCGGGCCGGTGGGCTATGTGAGCTTTGAAAAAGTGCCGAAGGAGTCTGTGGTCTTCATCAACAAGCTCTACGTGTTGCCGCAAATGCATGGTCGCGGTCTCGGTGCGGCCGCCTTGAGCTGGACCGCGGACCGCGCCCGCGAGTTGGGAGCGGACCGCCTGCGGCTGCGGGTGAACAAAAAGAATGCCACAGCCATTCGCTCCTACCTGCGCGGTGGTTTTGCCTTCAAAGAGGATGTCGTGACGGACATCGGCAGCGGCTACGTGATGGATGATTTTGTGATGGAGAAGGTGATCGGTTGAAGTCGCCGTCATTCCTCCTTGTCACCCGCGGGGTGACTCGGCATCCTCCCGATGCTCGCATGCCTCCTCCTCCCGCCGATAACTCCCTGCGCACTACTGGCGGCAACTGGCGCTGGGAACCACCAGCGCCCTCCGAGGTGCAGCGCATGCTGCCACAGTATGAAGTGGAAAAACTAATCGGACGTGGCGGCATGGGCGCCGTGTATCGTGGCATCCAGCTCAGTCTCGAACGCCCGGTGGCCATCAAGCTGCTGCCGCCTGTCATTGAGCAGCAGGACCCGGCCTTCGCGGAGCGCTTCAAGAACGAGGCGAAGCTCATGGGCCGCCTGAACCATCCGGCCATCGTGAGCGTGTATGACTTCGGCCGCACGAATGAAGACCTGCTCTACTTTGTGATGGAGTACATCGATGGCACGGACGTGCATCAGATGATCGCCTCGCACGGCAAACTGCCCGCGGAGCATGCGCTGGCCATCACCGCGCATGTCTGTGATGCGCTGGGCTATGCGCACAAGCAGGGCGTCATTCACCGTGACATCAAACCATCGAACGTGCTCATCGACAGCGATGGCCGCGTGAAGGTGGCGGACTTTGGCCTGGCCAAGGTGGCAGGTGAAGACGGCCACTCCCGCGGCCTGACGCAGACGGGCATGGCGATGGGGACGCCCGACTATGTGGCACCGGAATCGCTGATCCTCGGCATGCAGGTGGATGGACGGGCTGATCTGTATGCCGTCGGCGTGATGCTCTACCAGATGCTCACCGGCGATCTGCCGCGCGGCATGTTCAAGATGCCTTCGCAAAAGGTGCCCGGGGTCGATCCGCGCTTCGACCGCATCGTGCGGCGTGCTTTGGAGCAGGACCGCGAAGAGCGGTATCAGAGCAGCGGCGAAATCCGCCGTGACCTCGATGTGATTCTCACCACGCCGCTGGCGGTGTCTGGCAAGCAGTCGAGCTCTGCCATCCCACGGCAGGCGGCGCAGGAGGTGGCAGGTCGCGGTAAAGTGCCAGCGCAGTTACAGCACCAGCCGAGAAGGCCCGTGCATCGCGAGGAAGTAGTCGAGGAGCTTCCGCGCCGTTCTTCCTCCCTGCCGTATGCATTTGCCATCGCGATCATCGTGCTCGGTGGCGGCTGGGCGGTGCTGCATCAGCCTGCGGGCACCGCCACGCCGGTCGAGGAGCCCAAAACGATCTCAACGACTCCTGTCGTCCCAACACCGGAGCCGCCCCAAACCACCCCAGTGCCTGTCACCCAGCCGGTCGAGAAGCCCATGGTGGTCGTCACGCCTCCCGCAACGCCACCGACACCACCACCCAGCACGCCAGTGCCGGCAACCACCCCGCCGCCCAAACCCGCACCGCTGATCCCCACCTCGATTCCGACCCAGCCGCCCCCCCCCACCCCGGTGCCTACCGCCATCATCGGTGCCGGACTGCCGGTCACCAAACGGCTCGACATGCTCGAACAGACTTTTCAGGACACCTTCGACACGAAGATCAACACCCCCTATCTGGCCAGCATCAAGGATCTCGGTGTCAAATACATCGCCAGGCTGCAAACAGACTTCAACACCGCCTTGCAAAGCCGTCGCGCCTCCGATGCCACCGCGTTGGAGGAGGAGCGCAAACGTTTCGCCACGCACCAGTTCATGCCCAGCATCGATCCGCCGGGGCTGGCCAAGATCGTCATCGACCTGCGGGACATCTACCGGGACGCCGAAAAGGCCCTGACCGCCCAGCGGGACGCCAATTCCCTGCCCGAATACGACAACTACATCCGTGCTCTCAGCATCCTCGAAAATGAGGCGCTCGTCCAGCGTCGCCCCGATGACGCGTCCAAAATCCGCGTGAAGCGCGATGACGTGATGGCGCGGCGCAAACAGCGGGCAGCCAGGCTTCCCTCACGCTGAGGTTTTCTCGCCCAGAAAGCCCGCTGCGTTGACAAGCCCGCCGGCCGCCTCTTGATTCCGCCACATGACCCCCACCCCAACCGATTTTCCCTCCGTGATCGCCCCTTCGAACGCCTACATGGTCCCCACCGTCATCGAGGCGGACGGCCGCGGCGAGCGTGCCTACGACATCTACTCCCGCCTGCTAAAGGACCGCATCATCTTCCTCGGCGGCGAGGTGAATGACACAATGGCCTCCATCATCATCGCGCAGCTGCTCTTCCTCCAGATGCAGGATCCGAAGAAGGACATCAACATCTACATCAACAGCCCCGGCGGCAGCGTGACGGCCGGACTCGCCATTTATGACACGATGCAGTTCCTCACCTGCGATGTGTGCACCTACAGCATCGGCCTCGTGGCCTCGATGGGTGCCGTGCTGCTCTGCGCCGGCACGAAAGGCAAGCGCTACGCCCTGCCAAACAGCGACATCATGATCCACCAGGTCTCCGGCGGCGCCCGCGGCACCGCGAGTGATGTCGAGCGCACGGTGGAATACATGTTTGGCCTCAAAAAGCGCCTCAACCGCATCCTCGCCCATCACACCGGCAAGTCCGTGGAGCAGATCGAACGCGACGCTGACCGCGACAACTACATGTCCGCCGCCCAGGCCGCCGAATACGGCCTCGTGGACAAGGTCCTCGAGTCCAAGCGTGAGATCGGCAACGCCGACGCGAAGTAATCACCGCGTCCCTGAAATGACGAACGGCCGGTCTGGATGCAGACCGGCCGTTTTGCGTTTGGAGTGATGGAGTTCTGGAAGATTGAAACCATTCATCCATCACTCCAACACTCCATCCATCCCTTTCCCCTCCTCACCGCCGCAGGCCCTGCATGCGGGCGTGGAAGGACTCGAGCATCGGGGCCATCTCGAGCTTGGCGCTGAGCGGGGCTTCTTTGAAGAAGAGGCCCATGTCCTTGGTGAAATTCTTCTCAAAGCCCGAAGGATCCATGTCGATGAGGAGCTGCATCTCCGGGTTTTTGGCGGTGCGCTTCTTCATGTCGCGATGAATCGTGCCGATGATGCGGCGGCGGTCATCGGCGGGCAGTTTGTCGATGCCCTTCATCACCGCTTGGAAGTGCTCCTCGACCACGCGGCCGATGTACTCGCCCTTTTCCTCATCGGTGAGGGACTTCATGAAGCGGTCGATGGTTTCCTCACCATCC
>CALMTT010000530.1 GCA_937872615.1 uncultured Verrucomicrobiaceae bacterium
CGCGCACCGATGGCCTTGGCCAGCGCCGCGGCCTCGGTGCCGTTCAAATTGCCCGCCACGCGTCGTTCGGGCTTGTTGCCATTGATCGGTAGAAAAGCGATGTCGATGGGGCCAAAGGCACGACACTTTGCCACGATGTCATCATGCCAGAGCGTATCGCCGCTGTGATAAAGGCGAAACGGGCCGCATTTCACGAGGAAGCCGATGTAAGCGCTGTTTCCATTTTCATCGCGAATGACCTCGTTGTGCTTTGCCACGGTCGCCTCGACCTGCCAGTCGTCTTTCGCATCCACATCGCGTTCAGCGAGGGCAAAAAGGTCCACCGGAGCACCTTGCAGACGCTTCAGCACCTCACCGCCGATCGGATGCGGATGGTAAAGACGATAGCCGGGACTCGCCGCGGCCAGCGGCACGAGCGTGTCACCATCGAGATGATCCGTGTGCACATGGCTGGCGGTGACGCGGCTGATGCCGGTGAGACGTGCGGGGTCGATGCAGCGCTCCGTCATCCGAACATGCGGCTTGTCGGTGGCGGCATACTTGATCGTCAGCGAATCGGACAAATAGGGATCGAAGAGCATCCGCTGGCCGTTCCACTGCACGAGAAAGCCGCTCTGCCCCAGCCACCAAACATGCAGCACCTCCGGCCCGCCCTTTGCGGAGGCGAGGTCGGCAATCAGGGCATCATCTTTTTGCAGCGCGGCGATCATGCCCGGCCAGTGCGCCGGACCGAGTAGGGATTCAAGCCGATGTTTGCTCCCGGCTTGCCTCGCACGCTTCTCCTCGCTACTGCTGAAGTTCACCTTCTTATGACACTCACCGGCTCCCACCTCATCGCAGGACGCGAATCCGCCCCTCACGGACACTTTTATCATGGCGTGAATCCCGCCACCTCCGCCAAGCTGGAGCCCGCCTATGCCGACGCGACGAAGGACGAGGCCGATGAGGCTCTTTGTGCTGCTGAAGGTGCCTTCGACGCTTTGCGCCTCGCCCCGGTGGAGACTCGTGCCGCCTTGCTCGATGCCATCGCCGATGAAATCATGGCGCTGGGCGATGCGCTGCTGGAGCGTGCGCATGCCGAGACCGGCCTGCCAATGGCCCGGGTCACCGGTGAACGCGGTCGCGCCGTGGGCCAGTGCAAGCTCTTTGCCGGCCTCATCCGCGAAGGTTCGTGGGCTGATGCTCGCATTGATCATGCCATCCCGGACCGCCAACCGCTGCCGAAGCCGGACGTGCGCCGTGTGATGATGCCGATTGGTCCTGTCGTGGTGTTTGGAGCCTCGAATTTCCCCTTCGCCATCGGCGTGGTCGGCACGGACACAGTTTGCGCCCTCGCCGCAGGCTGCCCCGTCGTCGTCAAAGGTCACCCGGCGCATCCCGGCACCTGTGAGATGCTCGGTCGTGCGGTGGTGAGCGCCTTGCACAAGGTCGGTTTGCCTGCTGGATGCTTCTCGTTGCTGCACGGTCGCGGCACGGAGATCGGCATGGCCTTGGTGAAACATCCGCACACGCAGGCCGTGGGCTTCACCGGCTCGCTGCGCGGTGGCCGCGCTTTGATGGATGCTGCGGCGGAGCGTTCGCACCCGATCCCTGTTTATGCCGAGATGGGCTCGATCAATCCTGTCTTCGTGCTGCCCGGTGCGCTGAAGGAACGCGCCTCGAAGATTGCTGAGGCTTACGTCGGTTCCGTTACGATGGGCGTCGGCCAGTTCTGCACGAACCCGGCCATCGTGCTCGGGCTCAAAGGCACCGAATTGAATCAATTCGTCAGCAATGCCGCCGCGCACGCCACCAAGGTCGCTCCGCAAAGCATGCTGCATCGCGGCATTTGCGAGGCCTACGATGCCGGCACCGCCGTGTGGCGCACGATTGATGGCCTCGAGCTTGCCGGTGAATCCGAAGCCGCGGTCAATCATGATGCCACACAGGCCGCCTGCCGCATCTTCACTACCACGCTGGAGGTTTTGGAGGCCAACGAAGAGCTGCGCCGCGAGGTTTTCGGCCCCTGCTCCATCATCACCGAGTGCCCCACGCTCGATGACATGCTGCGTTTCGCGAACAGCCTCGAAGGCCAGCTCTCCGCGAT